>JBEAYY010000041.1:0-3575 GCA_041170365.1 Actinomycetota bacterium | reverse complement strand
AAATTATCTCCAGATTTAGATGTCTCAAATGAAAATTTTGCCTTTATGGAAAATAAATATGCAAAGGTTGCAGGAATACCTTCAAGAATTGCCAGAATTTCGTTTTCTGGTGAATTGGCATACGAAATAAATATTGAATCTTGGTATGCCAAAGAACTTTGGAAAGAAATATTTAAACAAGGAAAAGAATTTAATTTAACCCCTTATGGAACAGAAACCATGCACGTTTTAAGAGCTGAAAAAGGATTTGTGATTGTCGGACAAGAAACTGATGGAACTCAAACTCCCCAAGATTTAGGTATGGATTGGATTGTTTCTAAGAAAAAGGATTTCATAGGAAAAAGATCTTTTAGAAGATTAGATACCGCTAAATCAGATAGACATCATTTAGTTGGACTACTTCCACTTGATAAAAAGAAATTATTACCAGAAGGTGCATACATCATTAATAAGGATTCTTTCAAAAAGGATTCAAAAAATTCTCACATTGGATATGTGACAAGTTCTTATACATCTGATGTTTTGGCAAGATCTTTTGCCTTAGCAATGATTGCCGATGGAAGAAACCAATTAGGCAAAATAGTTGATGTACCAGTTGGCGATGAATTAATCTCTGCAGAAATTGTTGATTCCATCTTCTATGACAAAGAAAATAGGCGCAGAGATGGCTAATTTAAATAAGTTAAAAAATAGTCCACTTAATGGTTTAGTTTTTGGTAATAAGAAAAATTTTTATATTCAAGAAAAACCATTTGCTACCACTCTTGATATTAGAGTAAAACCAAAAAGTAAATCTCAAAAAATTATTGAAAATACCCTTAAAGTTAAACTTCCATTAAATGTAGGGCAGACTTTTAAGAATAAAAAATTTACAGTTCTAACACTTGGTCCTGATTGGTGGTTAATCGTTGGTGCTAATTTAGATCATGAAAAATTATTAAGAAGTAAGCTAAAAAACGAATTTGCTTCAATTGTTGATGTGTCTGCTCAAAGAACATTTATTGAAGTTAGCGGAAAATTTGCCAAAGAAGTTTTAGAACATGGTTGGGAGTTGAATCTGGACCAAGATATTTTTAAAGCTGGAATGTGCGCCCAGTCAGTAATTGCCAGATCACCTGCAATCTTGTATCACGGTCCAGTTAATACTTATCACTTATATGTCAGATCATCTTTTGCTCAACATTTATGGAATTTTTTAACAGATGCCTCAGTTGAATATATAAACCAATAGGATAGGAAAACAGATTATGACAGCAATTATTCTTGATGGAAAAAAAACAGCTGAAAAAATAAAATCTCAGTTGGCAAAACGTGTTGAAATTTTAAAGTCTAAAGGTGTTTCTCCAGGTCTTGGCACCATTTTGGTTGGTGATGATCCAGGTTCTCATGCCTATGTTGGTGGAAAACACAAGGACTGTTCAGAAGTTGGCATAGCTTCAATAAGAGTTGATTTACCATCAAGTGCTTCTCAAGAAGATGTGATGAAATCAATTGAAAAACTTAATAATGATCCAAATTGCACTGGATATATTGTGCAACTTCCTTTACCAAAAGGGCTAAATGCAAATAGAGCATTAGAAGCAATGGATCCAAAAAAAGATGCTGACGGTTTACATCCAGTTAATTTAGGAAGATTAGTTTTAGGGCAAGATGCCCCACTTCCATGTACACCTCGAGGAATTGTTGAATTATTACGTCAATATCAAGTTCCAATAGATGGTGCCGAAGTCGTAGTTGTTGGACGAGGAATAACTGTAGGAAGACCGATTGGTTTATTACTAACTAGAAAATCTGAAAATGCCACTGTCACTTTATGTCATACCGGAACAAAAGATTTAATAAATCACACAAAAAATGCTGACATTATCGTTGCAGCAGCTGGGGTTGCTCATCTAATCAAACCAAACATGATTAAAAAAGGTGCCGCGCTTTTAGATGTTGGAATCACAAGAACTGACAAAGGATTAGTTGGAGATATAGATCCAGAAGTAAAAAATGTTGCAGGATTTTTTGCACCAATGCCAGGTGGAACAGGGCCAATGACTCGCGCAATGCTATTGGCAAACGTTGTTGATGAAGCTGAAAGATCAATTAAATGATTAAAGAATACGACTACATAATTGTGGGTGGTGGTTCTGCTGGATCAGTTCTAGCAAATCGTTTGTCAGAGGATCCACATAATCAAGTTTTAGTTTTAGAAGCTGGCAGGCCAGATTATTGGTGGGATGTTTATGTCCATATGCCAGCAGCGCTGACTTTTCCAATTGGTAACAGATTTTATGACTGGAAATATAAATCAGAACCTGAAGAATTTATGAACAACAGACAGGTTTATCACGGCAGAGGAAAAATTTTGGGTGGATCTGGTTCCATTAACGGAATGATTTTTCAACGCGGAAACCCAATGGATTATGAAAGATGGGCAAAAGATAAAGGTTTAGAAAATTGGGATTTTGCACATTGTCTTCCCTACTTTAAAAAAATGGAAAACTCAATTCATGTCTCAGATCCAGTATTTAGAGGTCATTCTGGACCGCTTGAATTAGAAAAGGGGCCAGCAAAAAATCCATTATTCAAAGCTTTTTTTGAATCTTGTGTGCAAGCTGGGTTTAATTTAACTGATGACGTAAATGGATATCGTCAAGAAGGTTTTGGTCCTTTTGATCGAAATGTTCGAAAAGGAAGAAGATTATCTTCAGCAAGAGCTTATATTCACCCAGTGAAAAGTAGAAAAAATTTAACTATCAAAACTCGAGCAATGGTTGAAAAAGTAGTTTTTGAAGGAAATAAAGCAATAGGAGTTGAAGTAACCTTTAGAAAGTTATGGTCAAGGAAAAAAGAATTTATAAAGGGTAAAGAAGTTATTCTATGCGGTGGTGCGATAAATACTCCTCAGATTTTACAACTTTCAGGCATTGGTGATGAAAAATATTTAAATAATTTAAATATTCCTGTGGTAAAAAATCTTCCAGGTGTTGGCCAAAATTTGCAAGATCATCTTGAAGTTTATGTTCAATACTCATGTAAAAAACCAGTATCTTTACAACCTAATTTACAACTTTGGAGAAGACCATTTATTGGTGCAGCTTGGCTATTTTTTAGAAAAGGTCCAGGTGCATCAAATCATTTTGAGGGTGGCGGTTTTGCCAGAAGTAATGAAGATGTTTTATATCCAAATTTAATGTTTCACTTTTTACCTATAGCTGTGCGCTATGACGGAACCGTTACAGCAAAGGGTCATGGATATCAAATCCATATTGGACCAATGTATTCAGATGCAAGAGGTTATGTAAAAATTAAAAGTAATAATCCATACGAAAAACCATCAATAAAATTTAATTATTTGTCGACTGAACAAGATAAAAGAGAATGGGTTGAGGCTATTCAAATTGCTAGAAAAATTTTGACTCAAAAAGGAATGGATGAATTTAATGGAGGTGAAATTTCACCTGGTCCAAGTGTTTCAACACCTGATGAAATCTTGAAATGGGTTGCCCAAGATGGAGAAACCGCTTACCACCCATCATGTACTGCCAAAATGGGAACTGATGAAATGTCAGTCGTTGATCCAAATT
>JBEAYY010000040.1:0-12524 GCA_041170365.1 Actinomycetota bacterium | reverse complement strand
TATGGGTAAATACCGGAGATGGCTTTTATCGATCTTTAAAAAGACCTTTTTGGCAACCACCAGATTTTGTTTTTGGAATTGCTTGGCCATACAACTTTTTAGTATTAATAATTGCAGGAATTGTGATAGCAAATAATGCAGGTAATTTTTCTAAAATTACATATTCAATTCTTTTTGGCTTAAGTGTTTCAACAGCACTTTTATGGGCACATAGTTTTTATATTCAACATAATTTATTACTTTCCTGGATTTCTTTACTGATAACTGCTCTTTTAACAATTCCTATGGTGATGATTGCATTTCAAACTCAAAGTTGGGCAGGATTTATTTTGTTGCCATATTTGCTCTGGCTCTTTACTGCTACTTCTTTATCGGTTGGCTACTACTGGCTAAATTAGCCAAATCGTTATAAAGCAAGTCTTATTAGAAGATATGTAAGGTAGGTATTCTTGAACCCAAGCCTCGAGGATGAAGGGTAATCCTTAGAGGAGTATTTTTGAGAAAAACAGGCAAGATTTATTTAGGAGACTAGATGTTTAAGAACATTCAAGGCCCAGAATTGTTGATCATTTTGTTCATCATTCTGTTGTTATTCGGAGCAAAGCGTATGCCAGATATGGCACGCAGTCTTGGTCGCTCAGTAAGAATCTTGAAAGCTGAAACAAAAAATGAAGCCAGCAAACAAGAAGCTTCTGAAGATCAAGAAAAAAAACCAGAAGCATAAATAATTTTTCCGCTTAATGAATTTTTAAGTGGGAGGTGTATTTAGTCTTGTCTGAAACTAAAGTGCAACGTTTCAAAGAAATGTCGTTGCAAGAACATCTTCGCGAATTAAGAACCAGATTATTTAAAGCTTCTGTTTCTATAGTTATTGGAACCGTTATTGCTTGGGTTTTTTATCCGCAAATATTTGAAATCTTAAGTCAGCCTGTTAATGCGATTGTGGAACAAGCTCAAGCAAATGGTCGAGATGTTCGATTAGTTCTTGGTGGAGTAGCAGATGCTTTTGTTTTGCAAATAAAAGTTTCAGTAGTAACTTCAATGCTTGTTACTGCACCACTTTGGATTTATCAACTATGGAGATTTATTACTCCTGGACTTTATAGAAAAGAAAAATTTAGAGCCTATTTGTTTGCAGGTGTAGCAACACCACTTTTTATTTCAGGGGCAGTGTTAGCTTACATATTTTTACCAATTGGTTTAAATATATTGTTTGGTTTTACACCCCTTGGTGTAGGAAATTATGTTCCAGTTGATAGATATTTAAGTTTCTTTCTTCGAATGGTTTTAGTTTTTGGTATAAGTTTTCTTGCACCATTATTTATTGTTATGCTTAATATTTTTGACATGTTAGAAGCAAAAGCAATTACTTCAAGATGGCGTTTAGTGGTTTTAATTGTGTTTGCATTCTCAGCGATTGCCACTCCAACTGGAGATCCAGTAAATATGTCTCTTCTAGCAATTCCAGTTTTGTTGCTCATTTCTATTGCAACAGGCATTGCCTGGGTTAATGATCGACGTCGTGCAAGAAAAAGAGCAGAAGATCCTGTTTTAGGTTTATCAGATGATGAAGCTTCTCCTGAACCAAAACCATCAACAGAGATATAGGGAAAAAGTATGAAAAAAATTGTTTCTATGGGTGTTCACATATTAGATGTGTTAGGCAGACATGTTTCTGAAATTCCACCAGGTCAAAACATTGCTCTTCTTGATGAAATAAGAATTACTGCTGCAGGAACAGCAGCAGGAACATCTGTGGATATGGCAAAACTTGGTGCATCAGTAATTGCCATGGGTGCTGTTGGTGAAGATGAAATGGGAAATATTTTGCTTGGCATTATGCAACGCTATGGCATTGATACTTCAAAGATGGTTAGAAAAAAAGGTGTGCAAACTTCCGGCACCATGCTTCCAATTAGGCCAAATGGGGAAAGACCAGCTTTACATGTAATAGGAACAAATGCCCAATTTTGTTTTGAAGATGTTGATCAAGAAACAGTTAAGAATGCTGACTTTGTTCATATAGGTGGTTTCTACTTAATGCCTAAATTTGATGCAGGAGATGCAGCCAAAGTATTAAAAGTTGTTAAAGAAGGAAAAGCAATAACAACTATGGATATTTTAGGAATTAAACAAGACAACATGAAAGAAATGATTTTGCCTTGCATGCCATATTTAGATTTCTTTATGCCAAATTTAGAAGAATCACAAATGATTACAGGTTTAAGTGATGTTGATGAAATCTGTGAAGTGTTTTTAAATGCTGGAGCAAAACACGTGGTGTTAAAAATGGGAGATCGCGGAAGTTTAATTAAGAACAAAGAAGGATTGCGTTTAAGAGTTCCCGCATTCCAAGTAAAAGTTGTTGACACCACAGGTTGTGGTGATGCTTGGACTGGTGGATTTATTACAGGACTTTCAAAAGGAATGAACATTGAAGAAGCTGCCAAATTAGGCAGTGCTTGTGGTTCCTTAGTTGCAACTGGCTTAGGTTCTGATGCAGGAATTATTGATTTTGAAACAACAGTTAAATTTATGAATTCAAATCCAACTCTGCCTTTAAGAGATTAAAAACAAATTAAAAAAGGGCCAGGAAAAATCCTGGCCCTTTTTTGTTTTAACCTTTTAACTCTTTGAACTAAATGCAGCATCAAATGCAGCACTTGGTGGAGTGAAGTTAAGTTTTCTGATGAATTCCAATGCTTCTGGACCACCAAATAAACGATCCATTCCAGCATCTTCCCATTCAACAGAGATCGGTCCTTTGTAACCAATTGCATTTAAACCACGGAAAACATCTTCCCAAGGCACATGTCCATGTCCTGTGGAAACGAAATCCCAACCACGACGAGGATCAGCCCAAGGTAAATGTGAACCAAGGCGACCATTTTTACCATTTAATTGTTTGCGTGATTCTTTGCAATCAACATGGTAAATGCGATCTTTAAAATCAAGTAAGAAATTAACTGGATCAAGATCTTGCCAAACGAAATGGCTTGGATCAAAATTCAAACCAAATGCTGGACGATTCTTAATTGCTTTCATTGTTTCTACTGTGGTCCAGTAGTCGTAAGCAATTTCTGATGGATGAACTTCGTGTGCAAACTTCACACCATTTTTATCAAACACATCCAAGATTGGGTTCCAACGATCTGCGAAATCTTTGTAACCGGCATCAATCATGTGTTGTGGAACTGGTGGAAACATTGCTACGTAATGCCAAATTGAAGAACCAGTAAATCCAATTACTGTGTCAACTCCCATTGCTTTAGCAGCAATTGCTGTTGTTTTCATTTCTTCAGCAGCACGTTGTCTTACACCTTCTGGATCACCATTGCCCCAAACACGTGAAGGCAATATTCCTTTATGTCTTTCATCAATTGGGTTATCACAAACAGCTTGTCCAACTAAGTGATTGGAAATTGCCCAATACTTTAAGTTGTATTTTTCTAATATGTCTTTTTGTTGTCTGACATATTTATCACTTTCAGCAGCTTGCACTACATCTAAGTGATCACCCCAACAAGCAATTTCTAATCCGTCATAACCCCAACCTGATGCAAGTTTGCACATTTCTTCAAATGGCAAATCTGCCCATTGACCGGTGAATAACGTAACTGGTCTTGACATATTTTCTTTCCTCCTTTTATTTAATTTCTTGCCAAGAAGAGTTATTTTCTGAACTCTTCACAACTGCATCTAATACTTTTTGAACTTGTAATCCATCTGCAAAAGTTGGTTTTGCATCAGTGTTATTAACAATTGCTTCCACGAAATCTTTTAATTCGTGAGTAAATGGATGCTCATAACCAATGATGTGTCCTGGTGGCCACCATGCAGTCATGTATGGGTGAACTCCTTCAGTTACCAATATTCTTTGGAAACCTGCAGTTTCACTACTTTCTGAATTATCGAAATACCAAAGTTCATTCATATCTTCGAATGAAAACTTCAATGAACCTTTGGATCCAAATATTTCAAATCCCATATCGTTTTTTCTACCTGTTGCAAAACGAGTAGCTTCATAAGTTGCTAATGCGCCACCATCAGTTTTACCAATGAATACTGCAGCATCATCAACAGTTACTTTGCCCATTTTGTTTCCAGAAGCACTTGCTTGTAATCCTGAATAATCTCCAGGCAATGGTCTTTCTTTAATAAATGTTTCAGTTATTCCTGAAACACCAACTAATTTTTGTCCAGTAACAAATTGGGTGGTATCAATTGCGTGAGCTCCAATATCACCAAGTGCACC
Organism: Actinomycetota bacterium; assembly: GCA_041170365.1. Lineage (GTDB taxonomy): Bacteria > Actinomycetota > Actinomycetes > S36-B12 > UBA5976 > ATZT02. The sequence continues at coordinate 8,269 of JBEAYY010000040.1, read as the reverse complement.
TGAACCTGCTTTATCTTTTTCTAATCTCCAAACTAATGGAAAATTTGGATCAACTATCCAGTCTTGTAAATATCTAGCACGGATATGAAAGATCTTTCCAAGTTTTCCTTCTTCAACCATTTTCTTTGCTAAAGAAACAGCTGGCACTCTTCGATAATTAAATGCCACCATGTTCTTAGAATTTTTATTTGCATTTGCAGCATCAACCATTTGTTGTGCTTCTGTAACAGTATTTGCTAAAGGTTTTTCACAAATTACATGTTTGCCAGCATTTAAGGCTGCAATTGCAATTTCTGCATGTGAATCACCTGGTGTACAGATATCAATAATGTCGATATCTGAACGAGTTAATAATTTTTTCCAATCAGTTTCAATTCCATCCCAACCAAGACGATCTGCAGCTTCTTGAGTATTTGTTTGATTTCTTCCGCAAACTGCAACCATTTTTATTTCTGCTGGAATATCAAAAACTCTGCCAACATTTCGCCAAGCTTGCGAGTGGGCTTTACCCATGAAGGCATAACCAATCATTGCTACGCCCAATGTCTTTTTAGCCATTGATTTCTTCTAACCCCCTTGTATACAAGTCCGTACACCACTAACCCTAGGCGCATCTTTACGGACATTTCAAGAGAGAATACGATTCATAATTAAGCACCTTATAAATCTTGCCCAAAGATAAAGAGAGGTTGAGGACTACTTTTGAAAAAACTTATAAACGATCCCTTCGACATGGTCGAAGAAATGGTCGAAGGCTACGTTGCAGCAAACGATCACATTATTAAAAGAGTAGGCAAAAGAGCTATTGCTCGCGCTAACTCACCAATTCCAGGAAAAGTAGGAATTGTGGTTGGTGGCGGTTCTGGTCACTTACCTGCATTTGCCGGTTACGTTGGAAAAGGTATGGCAGATGGTGCAGCGTTTGGAAACGTGTTTGCATCTCCTCCAGCAAAACCAATTGTTGAAGCAACTTTGGCTGTTAACTCAGGCGCAGGAGTTATGTATACCTACGGAAATTATCAAGGTGATTGCATCAACTTCGATAAAGCACAAGATAAATGTCGTGAAATGGGAATTCCTGTTCAAACAGTTGTTTTAAATGATGACGTTTTATCTGCACCAAAAGATCAAGCACACAGACGTCGCGGTATCGGTGGATTATTTTTAGTTTGGCACGTTGCAGGAGCAAAAGCTGAACAAATGGCATCACTTGATGAAGTAGTTGCAGTAACTGCAAAAGCAAATGCCAACACAAGAACTGTTGGTGTTGGTTTAACTTCTTGTACAGTGCCAGCAAATGGTAAACCTACTTTTCATTTACCAGATGATGAAATGGAAATTGGTTTAGGAATTCACGGTGAACCTGGAATTAAAAGAGTAAAGGTTCGTCCAATTGATTCTGTAATTGATGAAATTATGGAAGCAATCTTGGCTGATTTAGATTACAAAGGTAGCGATGTTGCACTTTTAGTAAACGGTCTAGGTGGATCTCCTGCTGAAGAATTATATGTTGTTTATCGCAGAGTAAAACAAATTTGTGATGCAAACAAAATCAACATCAAATTTAAACATGTTGGTAATCAAGTAACAGCACTAGAAATGCAAGGAACATCAGTTTCATTGATGCGTTTAGATGAAGAAATGTATCAATTGATAAATAACACAACTGTTGACACTTGCATGTATAAGAAAGTTTAAAGAGGACAAAATAAATGGCTAATGTAAACGGAAATTTAGTTGCTAAATCTTTAGTTTTAGTTGCTAAAAAAGTTGAAGACAATAAAGACTATTTATGTGCACTCGATGGTGAAGTCGGCGATGGAGATCATGGCGTATCAATGACAATTGGTATGCGTGCAGTTTCTCGTGCCGCTAAAGCTTTACCTATTAATTGCACTCCTTCAGAAGCTTTTCAATCAGCAGCAGATGCATATGCAGATGAAGTTGGAGCAACAATTGGGCCACTTTATGAAGCAGCATTTGCAGCAGCAGCAGAAGTAGTTTCAGGTAAAGACAATTTAAATGAAATTGCTGATTGGGCCAAGGTTTATAGAGCTATGGCAACTGCGATTCAACAATTAGGAAAAGCAGAACTTGGCGATAAGACTTTGCTTGATGCATTTTTCCCAGCAGTTGATCACATTCAAAATCTTTCAACTAAAGGTGGAAAACTAGAAGATGCACTCTTATCAACTGCACAAGCAGCACTTGATGCAGCAGTTGCTACAAAAAATCTTGTTCCACAAAAAGGAAGAGCATCACGCTTAGGAGATCGCGCTAAAGGTCATCAAGATGCAGGCGCAACTTCTTTAGCAGTGGTACTTAAAGGTTTTGCTGATGGAGTTAAAAAAGGTTAGTAATTAATTAAAGGACTAGGTTAATAAGATTTCATGAGAATTAACCTAGTCCTTAATTTTTTTCTTAGAATATTTTTAGTAATAAGTTTAATTTTTACTTTTCTTTACTTTCAAAATATAAATTCTAACGCGTCAGTTAATTGTGATATTTATACAGAATCTGATTTAGTTAACGCATTTGGTGATCATTTAACGTCTGCACAAATAAATGCTTGCACAACGATTACTTTAAAAAATAATATAACTTTAACTTCTAATTGGACTTCAGTTGGACAAATTGCAATTTCATATTTCACTGGAACTATTGAAGGAAATGGTTTTACTATCACAGGTTTAACTGCTGATAGAGGTTTAATTGCTGCTGCAGATACTGCAACTATAAGAAATATAAAAATTAGATCTTGCACTGTAAGTAATTCGTCTGCCGATATTGTTGGTGGTTTAGTTAGTTATGCAACTGATCGAACTCAAATAAATAATTCATCAACAGATTGTGTCACAACAGGTTCAACTCAAGTCGGTGGTTTAGTAGGAAAAATAGATGGATCTTCAACAATAGATAACTCTTTTGCTACCGGAACAGTTACTTGCAATAGCTATTGTGGTGGATTATTTGGCTATGCAGAATTAGCTACTATCCAAAATTCATATGCGACAGGTGCAGTTAGTGCAAAATACAGCGCGGGTGGACTTGGAGGCGACATAAGCGGTTCAACTTTATTTAGAACTTATGCAACAGGAAATGTTACAGAGATCAATGATTTAACAACAGCTGTGCAACTAATGGCTGGTTTGGTAGGTGGTGCTGGAAGAAACGGTTCAACAGTTTCAAGTATTTCCCAGTCTTATGCCACAGGAAATGTTTCTGCACCAAATGGAAATTATGTCGCAGGTCTTATTGGCAGAAGTTCGGGAGAAAGTGCTTCAAATTTAATGACGTTACAAAACACTTATGCTTCAGGAAATGTGACAGGTAAGTGGCAAGTCGGAAGTTTGCTCGGTGAAGCAACCACGATGAATATCATAAATTCATATGGCTCGGGAACTATTTCTCATTCAGGTGGTGCAGGTGGAGGCCTATTAGGACAATCTGGTGGAAATTTAAATATTACAAATACCTATTGGAACTCGACTCCTAACTCAAGTTATCTTCCTGGTGCGTTTGGAGAAGCGAAGACAAGTGATGAATTAAAAAATATTTCAACTTTTTCATCTTGGAGCATTGAAAGTGTTTGCAGTGTTCCAACAAATACTATTTGGGGAATATGTTCTAGTTCAAATAATGGATACCCATTTTTGATGTTTACCTTAGGTTCAGTTACAACTTCTGAAAATGTTTGGGTGGGAAGATCAAATATTACTTGCCCTGAAGCAAATCCATGGATTAATGAAAAAAATGATATTGCTTATAAGGTAAAACCTTTAACTGCTTTAGAAGATAATTTAATTGGAAAATTTATTCTAGAAGATAAATTAATAGAGCTTGGAAAAGATGGATTATTTTTCGACGCAAATTCTGAAATAGTTGATGCGACAACTTATGTTTTACCTGATTTTGGTTGTAGTGATAGGTGGCTTGAATATAAATTAAACAAGCCAATTCAATTCATTGTTGGAGGCTTTACTCTGCAATCAAATGCTCAAGGTTTTATTAAAGTACCAAATGGTAATTGGCATGATTTATCTTTTATCACTTTATACACCGATACAGCAGCATTTTTGCACACAATTCAATTTGAACAAAAAGGTCAGTATCTATTGGTTATTACTGAACAACCTGATTTAACGGCAGGTTTAATTCCAACTTATGGATTTAAAACCGTGAGATTTTTAATAGATATAAACTAACCGAATAAAATACACGGTTTTTTCAAATTTTACTTTATAGTTAAAGGTAAATTAGTACAGGAGAAATAGTGTCAAAAATTTCACAAATAATTGAGACAGGATTATTCAGATCTCGTTGGTTGCTTGCCCCTTTATATGTTGGTTTAGTAGGTACTCTAATTCTTCTTGCAATTAGATTTGTTCAAGAATTTATAAACATAATCACTCATTTTGGTGACAAGACTGGACAAGAGTTTGTTCTAGAAATTCTGGCACTTTTAGATTTAACTTTGTTAGCAAATTTGATTTTGATTGTAATTTTTGCAGGTTATGAAAACTTTGTTTCTAGAATTGATGCAGCGCATGACTCAATTGATAGACCACATTGGATGGGAACAATTGATTTTTCTGGACTAAAAATTAAATTAATAGGTTCACTAGTTGCAATTTCTGTAATTGAATTGTTGAAGGATTTTATTGAACTTTCAGGAGATGCAACTGTTGGTGAAGGTACTAAATGGAGAATTTTCATTCATTTAACATTTGTGGCAAGTGGAGTTTTATTTGCTCTTATGGATTGGATTGCAGACAAAAGAGATTCAGTTAATATAAACGCTAAATAAATTTATTTAACTGGAATTAATATATCCATTTCACATTTTTTGCTTGTTGGAATATATCTTTCATCATAAACCTCTAAATGCGGGGCATCTCTCATTTCCATATTTGCTTTAGGAAACCATTGTGTATAAGCATCTAGGTAACTTTCCTTTAAATTATCAATATTTCCACGATGAGTGTATTTAACGTATTTACCATTTGGCACAACAATTGATTTAAATTCCAAACCGGGTGCAACACCACGATTGAATTGAACTCCTGCCAGATATTTGATTTTTCCTGGATATTGCGTTTGATCCATTGCCACACTTACTCCAAAAGTGGTGCCTGAGACTTTAATTCCTAAACGGGGAAATACTGCCCAAAATTCTTCCCACAATCCAGCAATTGCTGTTGAATCATAATTTGAATTTGGCATCACGATTGAATCAGTTATTAACTCAAGACCAGCAATAGTCATAGAAGGAATTTCAAAAGATTTTATTTTTCTTTTAAACATGTTTGGATTCTATGTTAAATGTCTATATGATTATGTGAATGAAAACTAAATATGCATTTTTGAGTGTTGCAAGTTTAATCTTGGTAGCGTGTGGATCAACATCAGAAGTAACTTCAAATGAAAATCAATCAGAATCATCACAAGCAGTAGCTCAAGCAGCACAAGATCCTGCGAATGCTGGCTATTACATCGATGGAATTTTATACACCCTAGTTAATGGCGAATTAGAACAACCAATTGAAGAATCAACTGCAGTAAATAAATTTAAACTTCTTGATTTCAAAGCCACTGGAGATTTAAATAAAGACGGTACAGATGATGTGGCGGTAGTTTTAACCAACGATACGGGTGAATCTGGAACTTTTTACTATCTATCCATATTTACTTCAGGCACTCCAGTTGTAGAAAATACTTATAACTTTGGTGATCGAGTTGTAGTTAAAGATTTAAAATTTGCTGATGGCAAATTTCAAGTTACATATTTAGACAGAAGTCCAGAAGAAGATATGGCAAGTGAGCCTTCTATTGAAATCACAACCATTGCTGAAATGGATGAAGAAAATTCAAGTTTTGTTTTTAGTTGTGTTGATAACGCAGGTATTTGTTTTTAAGTTAACCTAAAATACTTGCAGCTGAATTAAGAATTCTTAAAATACTTGATCTCATATGACTCATGTGTTCAATAACAGCTGGTTCAATTGCTTTTAAATCTTGATTAACAATAGCTTTTGCTAAAACCTCATGTTCTTTTGAACAAGTTTCTAATCTGTTTTCATACTGAGCAGATCTTGTCCAAAATCGTTGAATTTTTCTTCTGGTGACAAGTGCTAAATCAGAAACTGTTTGATTATCAGCTGCTTGGATTACTAAATCGTGAAACTTAGTGTCAGCTTTGCTCCAATTGTCACGATCATTTTTTTGGGCAGCAGAAATCATTTCTTGAGTCACTTTTAATAATTCATCTTTCTTTTCTTTAGTTAATGTTTTTGCAGCTTTGGTAAAAAGATAGGTGTCAATTATTTGTAATAAGTCACAAGCTTCTTCAACTTGTTTAGGAGTTAAAAGAGCTACGGTAAAACGTGAAGAATCAGTTTTAGTAATAAGTCCTTCAGCCTCTAACCTTTGCAAAGCTTGCCTAATTGGAGTTCTAGAAATTCCTAATTGAGTTGCTAACTTGTTTTCACTGATTGCAGAATTTGAAGGAAGTTTAAAAGAAGTAATAGCATCAACTAAATAGTCGTAGGCATCAGTAACTAATGATGATGCCTGCGACGATTTAGCTTCAGTTTTCATTTTTAAACTCTGTCAACAAATTCTCTGTTTGTGACATTTACTGGAACTTTGGTTAATTCCAATACTGCTTTTGCAGTATGTTCACTCAATCTTCTGAAAGCTTCTTCACCTTTTTCAATGGTTGCTCTCATTGGATTTCCAATAGTGCCTGATTCTACGAATTCATGATGATCCATTGGGAAAGTGAAATATTGATAACCTTCAAATTCCACATCTGGCATTCCATCATTTTTTTGAAAACTCTTTGGTAAAAATGCTGGGATGTGTGCTTTTTCTGGATAGGCCCTTTCCATTCTTACTAAATCTGGGTCATAAGCCATGTCTTGTGAAGTTTCTAATTCTGATGAATGCCAACCTGGAGTTTCTTCTGGTGGATTTTCCATCAAGCCTTGTAAAACTCCAACGTAGCGTTCCATGTATGGACGAACAAAACCAATAAGAGCACCTGTTTCATAACGAAGTTTTCTTAACACAGGATCAACAACTTTGGTATTTGAACCATGACCATTAATGAAAATGATTCTGTTGAAACCATGATGAATTAAAGATCTAGCTACGTCATACATCAAATTAGTTAAAGTGCTTGCTCTAACTGTGATTGTTCCTCTGCCTTCACCTGGTAAATGCATGTGCTGTGGTGAATATCCAGTCCAAATTGGGGGAGTGTGAAATACCCCAATTGCTTCTGAAACTCTTTCTGCAACTTCGATTGCAGTAATGGTGTCTGTGTACAAAGGTAAATGTGGACCGTGTTGTTCAGTAGAAGCCATTGGTACTAAAACTGTGTCTTTATCTTTTAAATATTCTTTAATGTCAACATAACTTAATTCAGTCATGTCCCATGATCTAAATTTTGCTCTGAATGCATCATCCCCAGTTGTTAATCTTTGAAACTTTCTTATGGGATGTTTTGCCATTTTTATTTCTCCTTTTCTAATAGGTCGATAAAGAGTTTACCGACTGCAATTCCAAACTCAGGATCATTAACGTGATAATCAAGTTCTAAAACTTCAATATCTTTTCTTAAAGTATTTTTCATCTGATCCATAAATCTTTTATCAGCCACTGGATCAAAGAAAACACCTCCTGGTTTATTAGGAATTGAAATTCCCTTTGTTGGTATAGCAACTTTTACTGCACCTTTTGCTTCATTCAAAGAATCAGCAAACTTTTTACCTAACTTTTCCATTTCGTTTCCATCAAGTCTTACTAACCAATATTCAGGATTGTGGTTATAAAGTGGTCGATCTTTTAAATTCTCTGGAACAGTATTTGCATGAAACACCACAAAATCAACACATCCAGGTACTACTACTTGAGGAATGCCTAATCTTCCTGCAACTTTTAATCTGTTCTCATTTGCTACATGTATGCCACCAACTAAATTTGCAGCCATTTCATTAGTGGTGAAATCAATAATTCCTACAAATTGTCCAGCTTCTGCTAACTCTTCCATGGCAGGTCCACCCACGCCATTTGCATGAAACACAACTAGTTCATAACCTTTTTCTTTCATTAAAGGCTGCATTGCAGTAATTGCAGTGTTGGTATTTCCAAGCATTGTTACTGCAACTGCTTTTGTTCCTGGTTTTGGTTTTTGTAATTGATGACCTTTTTGTAACATGCCATAAACTGCTGCAGCTGCATTATCAAAAATTGTTTTTGAAATATC
>JBEAYY010000039.1:0-7746 GCA_041170365.1 Actinomycetota bacterium | reverse complement strand
GAAATACAGTAAAGACTTTATGGAAACTTCATGATGGATTGTTCATTGAAAGTGTCTTGATGCATTATCCAAATAGAACTACAGTTTGTATTTCATCTCAAGCAGGATGCGGTATGGCTTGCCCATTTTGCGCAACAGGACAACTTGGATTAAAACGTAATTTATCTGCTGCAGAAATAGTTTCTCAGGTTCAAAATGCAGCAAGCTATTCACAAAATGGTTTGTTACCAGAAGGACCTACTCGTTTATCCAACATTGTTTTTATGGGAATGGGTGAACCTCTTGCAAACTTCAACACAGTAGTGCAATCAATACGTGCGATTCACGAAGAAAGCCCATCTGGTTTGGGTATTAGTGCAAGAAATATAACAGTAAGCACTGTTGGTTTAGTTCCAAAAATTTATGAATTAGCAGAGTTAAAACTTCCTGTAAGACTTGCCGTAAGTTTGCATGCGCCAAATGATGAATTAAGAAACACTTTGGTACCAATTAATGAGCGTTATTCAATAAAAGAAGTACTAAATGCTGCATGGAATTATGCTGAAACAAGTGGAAGAAGAGTTTCAATCGAATATGCAATGATAAAAAATATAAATGACCAAAAAATTCATGCTCAGCAACTTGCAAATTTACTAAAAAATAAAGACGTTCACGTAAATTTAATTCCTTTAAATCCAACACCTGGCTCCAAGTGGACTGCCTCAAAAAGTGAAGATGAGAAAGCTTTTGTACAAATCTTGGAGCAAGCAAATGTTGCTGTTACAGTAAGGGATACTCGCGGGCGAGAAATTGACGGAGCATGTGGTCAATTAGCCGCCACAGTTTAAAGGTTTTTATGACACAAGACTTTAATTCACAAGATTATTTCGCCCATCTTTACGGAGCAAAAGATGAGTTAGGAAATCCAAGTCAAACTAAAATAGACAAATTACGTGATGGTTTATTAGTTAAATTATTTAATCGTTATAGCCAGACAAAATTAAGTGAAGCTTCAGTAATCGATATTGGATGCGGATATGGTTGGCTGTTGGACTATTTTGACGAGGCTAAATTAATTTGTGGATCCGATATTTCTGATCACGCAATAGAAATTGCCCAAAAGCGAAAACCTGAGCGAAAGTATAAAGTTGCCGATATTCAAGAAGGCGTGGCTTTTGATTATAAATTTGATTTAGTCCTAGCAATAAACGTAATTGAACATTTAACAAAACCTGAAGCAGGAATAAAAGCAATATGTGAGGCTTTAAAACCGGGAGGAATTGCCCTAGTTCATTTACCAACTATCAATAATAAATTCAACAAATGGGAATACAAACATTTATATGAATCAGACCCAACCCATATTTACAGACCTAAGGGAAAGCAAATTAGAAAAATGTTTGAGGCTAACAATATGAAAACTCTTAGAGATTCCTTCTTGCCACATTTTCCAGCAATACTTACAAGATTAATCCCTTTGCATCCTGCTTACTTGGCAGTTTACAAAAAAATTAGCTAGCTGAAATTATAGCTTTTTCTAAGACGTCTAAACCTTCGTTTAATAATTCATCACTAATTACTAGTGGTGGTAAAAATCTTAGAACATTTCCATAAGTTCCTGCAGTTAAAACTAAAACTCCTTCGGCATGACAGGCTTTAGCAATTTTTAAAGTTTTATCTGGATCTGGATCTTTAGTTCCAGGTTTTACTATCTCAATTGCAATCATGGCTCCGCGTCCGCGAACATCACCAATTAATTGATTTTGTGCTGCCATATTTTTTAATCTTGGAATCATTATTGTTTCAATATGTTTTGCTTTTTCAATTAATTTTTCATCTTTAATTGCCTGAATTGCACCTAAAGCTCCTGCTAAGGCAATTGGATTTCCACCATATGTTCCACCAAGGCCACCAGGATGAATTGAATCCATCACATCAGCTCTTCCTGTTACTGCAGCTACAGGTAAACCTCCACCCATACCTTTTGCCATCGTGATTAAATCTGGAACTATATTTTCATGTTCACTTGCAAACATGGCACCAGTTCTTGCAAATCCAGTTTGAACTTCATCTGCAATAAATAAAACGTTGTTAGCTTTTGCCCAATTTGCTAACTCAGTTAAGAATCCAGGAGCAGGAACAATAAAACCACCTTCTCCTTGAATTGGTTCAATAACAATAGCTGCCAATTGATCAGCACCAATTTCTTTTTCCATTCTTGAAATTGCATGACGTGCTGCTTCTTTACCTGATAATTCGTCATGGAATGGATACGAAGTTGGTACTCGATAAATTTCTGGCGCAAAAGGACCAAATCCTTTTTTGTACGGCATATTTTTTGCAGTCATTGCCATTGTTAAGTTGGTTCGTCCGTGATAACCGTGTTCTACAACTACAACAGCATCTTTTTTGGTGAAGTATCTGGCAATTTTTACAGCATTCTCTAAAGCTTCTGCACCTGAATTAAATAGAGCAGATCTTTTTGCATGTTTTCCAGGAGTTAATTCTGCTAGTAGTTCGCAAACTTTTACATAAGATTCATAAGGAGCAATCATGAAACATGTATGAGTAAATTGAGTTACTGCCTCTTGTACATTTTTAACAACATCAGGATGAGAATTTCCAACAGAAGTTACTGCAATTCCTGCAGCTAAATCAATAAATGAGTTTCCATCAATATCTTCAACAATTCCTCCACCAGCTCTTTTTACATAAACTGGCAAAGTGCTACTGACTCCAGCACTTACTACTTCAGTTCTTCTTTTTTGTAATTCCAATGATTTTGGGCCAGGAATAGAAGTAACAACTTTTCTTTTCTGCTCTATTGATGGTCCACCCACGGTATTAGTACTCATTTTGCTCCTGTGAAGATCTTCCTACCGCAAGATTACGCGTTAATTGCGATGTTGAACAATTGGAGTGTGCCAATTCGTCGTGTCAGCATCCTGGGTTCAACTGGTTCTATCGGAACTCAAGGATTAGAAGTTATTGACCAACATCGGGATAAATTCAAGGTAGTAGGGCTTTCTGCCGGCTCAAATGTCTCAGTTCTTAAAGATCAAATTAATAAATTTAAACCAGAAGTGGTTTCTGTCAAGGACGAAGAGGCCAAGAAAAAATTACTAGAAACTAATTTTGATTATAAATTTGAAATTCTCGCTGGAAAAAATGCAAGTGCAGAAGTAGCAAAATATCCTTGCGATGTAGTTCTAAATGGCATCACAGGTGCAGCAGGACTTTTACCAACTTTAGAAACTTTAAAAGCTGGGCACAAATTGGCACTTGCAAATAAAGAATCACTTGTAATTGGTGGAAAATTAGTGCTAGATCTTGCACAAGAAGGTCAAATAATTCCTGTTGATTCAGAACATTCAGCACTAGCACAATGTTTAAGAGGTGAAAAAAAGAGTGAGATTAAGAAATTAATTCTTACAGCAAGCGGGGGACCATTTAGAGGAAAAAGTACAGAAGAATTAAAAAATGTAACGGTAGAGCAAACATTGAATCATCCAACTTGGAATATGGGTCCAGTTGTCACTATAAATTCTGCAAACCTTATGAACAAAGGTTTAGAGATAATCGAAGCACATTTATTATTTGGAATTGAATTTGAAAAAATTGATGTGGTAGTTCATCCTCAGTCAATAATTCATTCAATGATCGAATTTATTGATGGTTCGACCATGGCGCAAGCATCACCTCCAAATATGAAATTACCGATAGCTCTTGGATTAAGTTGGCCAGATCGATTAATGAATGTTCAAAATCCAATCGACTGGACAAAAAGTCAATCATGGACTTTTGAAAATGTCGACGACAAAGTTTTCAAAGCAATTAATCTTGCCAAAAAAGTTGGAAAAGCTGCTGGAAGTGCACCTGCAGCCATGAATGCAGCTAATGAAGAATGTGTTTCTGCTTTCATCGAGCGAAAAATTAGTTTTTTGTCTATAGTTGAAATTGTGGAACAAGTAGTACACAACCATCTTTCAGGGTCAAGTTTTGTTAATAACCAAACACTTACTCTAGAAGAACTCTTAAACGTTGATGAACTAATTAGAATTGAAACTCGTAAGCAAATCCATAATTTAAGGAAAGACTAAACTTGGAAATTTTTGGTATTTTATTTTTAATTTTTATAATCATGCTTTCAATTGGATTACACGAAATTGGTCACATGGTTCCTGCCAAAAAATTTGGAGTTAAAGTTACGCAGTACATGATTGGTTTTGGTCCAACCCTTTGGTCAAAAACAAAAGGTGACACAGAGTATGGGGTTAAAGCAATTCCACTGGGTGGATTTGTACGAATGATTGGAATGATTCCTCCTGCAAAAGAAGGAGCAATCTCCAAAGGTCCATTTGCTGAAGTGGTAAATACAGCTAGAAAGCAAAGTGAAGAGGAAATTGGACCAGGAGATGAAAATAAAGTTTTTTATAAATTAAGTGTTCCCAAGAAACTAATTGTGATGGTCGGTGGACCGTTCATGAATTTAGTTTTAGCTTTTGTATTTTTTGCCGCTTCATTTACAGCAATTGGTATTCCAGCAGCAACAAATGAAATCAAGCAAGTAATTTCCTGTCTTCCCACAGATGTTGACGTTTTAGGTGATTGTTTAGATGGCACTGAAGCTTCCCCTGCTTTAAGTGCAGGACTTCAAGCCAAAGATCAAATAATTTCATACGACAATAAAAATATTGAAAATTGGGAAGATTTAGCACTTGCCATACAAAATAGTAATGAAGGAAATGTCGATATCACAGTTTTAAGAGATGGACAGGAATTAGATTTAACTGCCAATATTGTGAAAGTTGCAAGACCATCAACTTTAGAGAATCAATCTAATAATCCTGCAACACCTTATTTAGGAATTTCTCCTAACATAATTCTTGATCGACAACCAATTACAACTGTTTTTTCTGTTTTAGGTGAGATTACTGTTGGAACTTTTAGAGTGATAATTAATTTTCCAGAAAGAGTGGCACAACTTTTTTCTTCAGCATTTTTAGGTGAGGAAAGAGATCAAGAGGGTTTAGTAGGAATTGTTGGAGTGACAAGAGTTGGTGGTGAAATTGCAGCAGCTGATATTCCAGCACTATGGCGTTTTGCTACTTTATTAAATCTTGCCGGTGGACTAAATATGGCTTTATTTTTGTTTAATCTTTTACCTTTACTTCCATTAGACGGAGGCCATGCAGCTGGGGCAATATATGAAGGTTTGAGACGACAATTTGCAAAACTAAGAGGAAAACAAGATCCAGGTCCTGCAGATACTGCAAAAATGTTGCCCTTTGCTTATTCAGTGGCAATATTGTTAATTGGCTTATCAATGTTGTTGCTTTACGTTGACATCGTTAATCCAATAAGGCTTGGAGGATAAGATTTAAATATGACTTCAATTAGTTTGGGAATGCCTCAGCCTCCAGCACCTGTTTTGGCACCAAGAAGAAAATCAAGAAAAATTACTTTGAAACATCATTCCCATCCTTTGGAAATTGGTGGAGATGCACCAATATCTGTTCAATCAATGTGCACAACTTTGACAGCTGATGTAAATTCAACTTTGCAACAAATTGCTGAACTAAATGCTGCAGGATGCCAAGCAGTAAGAGTTGCTGTCCCAAGTCAAGATGATGCAGATGCATTATCTGCGATTGCAAAAAAATCTCCAATTCCAGTAATTGCAGACATTCATTTTCAACCAAAATATGTATTTGCAGCAATTGATGCAGGTTGTGCAGGAGTTCGAGTAAATCCTGGAAACATTAAACAATTTGATGATCGTGTTGGTGAAATTGCTAAAGCTGCAAAAGATGCAGGAATTCCAATTAGAATTGGAGTTAATGCAGGCTCTCTTGATAAAAGATTATTAGAAAAATACGGTAAAGCAACACCAGATGCTTTAGTTGAATCAGCTCTTTGGGAAGCTTCACTTTTTGAAGAATATGACTTTAGAGATATTAAAATTTCTGTTAAACACAACGATCCAGTTGTAATGGTTTCTGCTTATACAAAACTTGCTGAAGCTTGTGAATATCCTTTGCATTTAGGAGTTACAGAAGCTGGTCCTGCATTTCAAGGCACAATTAAATCTTCTGTTGCTTTTGGAGCACTTCTTAGCAAAGGGATTGGAGACACCATCCGTGTTTCACTTTCTGCACCACCAGTAGAGGAAGTAAAAGTTGGAATTGCAATTTTAGAATCTTTAAATTTGAAGAAAAGAGGTTTTGAAATTGTTTCTTGCCCATCTTGTGGCAGAGCACAAGTTGATGTTTATACATTGGCTGAACAAGTTACTGAAGCATTACAAGGATTTAAAGTTCCTATGAGAGTTGCAGTTATGGGTTGTGTAGTTAATGGTCCTGGAGAAGCTAGAGAAGCAGATTTAGGTGTTGCATCAGGAAATGGCAAAGGTCAAATATTTGTTAAAGGTGAAGTAATTAAAACAGTTCCTGAATCTGAAATAGTGCAAGTGTTAATTGAAGAAGCAACTAGAATCGCAGAATCAATGAGCGGGGATGTTGCTGGTGAACCTACGGTACTGGTCAAGTAAAAATCTCGTTAGACCATTAACTCGAACTGATATTAGTTCAGTAAAAAACTTAGCTTTACAAGATGAAATTAGTAATTGTTTTTTAATTAATCGACTTCAAGAACTTGAACAATACACTTGGAGTCTTCAAAATGAATTCTTGGTTTTTGAAGAAAATGGAAAAATTGAAAGTGCTGTTTATTTTGGGGCTAATATTATTCCGCTTAATACGTCTGAAAAATCTCAAATCCAATTTGCACAACATCTTTTAGATCAGCCAAAAAGGATTTCTTCTATTGTAGGAAATAAAGAAGAAGTTATGTCTTTTTGGCAAATCCTTAAACCATTCATGCCAACTCCTAGAGAAATAAGATCAACACAACCTCTTCTAGTAATTGATGATTTGCCTTTAGTTGCTCCTGATAATTTTGTGCAACCTGTTTTGATGCGAGATTTAGATTTACTTATTCCTGCTTGTGTTTCTATGTTTACAGAAGAAGTTGGGGTATCTCCAGTTGGAGAGATTTCTGAAAAAAGTTATCGAAATCGAATAGCTGATGTTATAAACCAAAGAAAAATGTTTGCCCGCATTGAAAATAATCAAGTAATTTTCAAAGCAGAAATAGGAGTGAGTACAAATAAGGTTTGCCAAGTTCAAGGTGTGTGGGTTCCACCTCACTTAAGAGGCAGAAACTTCGGCAAAGCTGGAATGGCAAGTGTCGTTAATTTTGCAAGACAAAACTTTGCACCAAAGGTCAGTTTGTATGTAAATGACTACAACCTAAGAGCGCAAGCCGTATATAAATCAGTTGGATTTCAGGAACACTCCACATTTGCAACTATTCTCTTCTAAATAATTAAAAACAAGTAGGCTATTTACATGTTGCTTAGAATGTCAACTTATTTTTTAAGAACTTTACGTGACGATCCGGCTGATGCCATGGTCCCAAGTGACAAGTTACTAACTAGAGCAGGATACGTAAGACGAGTTGCTCCAGGTGTATTTAGTTGGCTACCACTTGGTTATTTAAGTTATCGAAAAGTTGAAGAAATTATTAGACAAGGAATGAATAACGCTGGATTTCAAGAAGTACATTTTCCCGCACTTTTACCAACAGAACCATATGTTGCAACCAATCGTTGGGAAGAATATGGTCCAAATTTATTCAGATTAAAAGATAGAAGAGGAATTGATTATCTTTTAGGTCCAACTCATGAAGAAATGTTTACCTTAATGG
>JBEAYY010000038.1:0-5195 GCA_041170365.1 Actinomycetota bacterium | reverse complement strand
GTATTAACTAAGGATAGAAAGATTTCTGCCCAATTTGAACACACATTAGTTGTAACTAAAACAGGGGCAGAAATCCTCACATTGCCTAGTATTGACTCATGAATATTCCTAAACATCTTGAATATGCATATTCCAAGATTGCTGATGTTTTAGATTTTCCAAAACCAGGCATTGTCTTTAAAGACATAACCCCTGTGTTACAAGATGAAAAAGCCTTTAATGATGTTTTAGATGATTTATCTAATCAATTAAAAGGTGCCAATAAAATAGCTGGTATTGAATCTCGTGGATTTATATTTGCTTCAGCTTTAGCTGCTAGAAATAATTTAGGATTAGTACTTTTAAGAAAACCGGGCAAATTACCAAGACAAACTCATGTTGTTCAATACCAATTGGAATACGGTTTTGATTCATTAGAAGTTCACACAGATGCAATAGATAGTTCAGATTCTGTTTTCATTGTTGATGATGTTTTAGCAACTGGTGGCACTATGTGGGCTGCAACTGAATTAGTTAAGAAATCTGGTGGCAAAGTTGCAAATTGTGCTGTTTTTATTGAAATTTCTGCATTAAATGGTCGCACTCGCCTATCTTCAATACCAGTTCATGCAAGCATCGTCATCTAAGTTCGTTTAATAGAAAAACAATTAAAGGAGCTTTTAAATGAAAAATGCCACAGCTAGATTGATGGCAGAATTTATAGGAACTTTCACCCTAGTTCTTTTTGGTGCAGGTGTGGTTTTAAGCGGTGGAGATTTAGGTGCTATTGCACTAGCAAATGGTTTTGCAATTCTAATTTCTGTTGCAGCTTTTAGACATATTTCAGGAGCAGCTTTTAATCCAGCAGTTGCAATTGCGTTATGGGCAACAAGAAGAATGCCAGCCCTTGATGCAATTAGTTATGTTGTTGCTCAATTACTAGGTGGTTTAGTTGCAGCATTTATTTTAAAAACTGCTTATGGTTCATATGCTCAAACTGTTGGAGTTCCAACTCTTGCTCAACCAATTGCTCCAGGTTATGGATTATTAATTGAAACACTGACTACTTTCATTTTGATGATGGTAATTATGGGAACTGCAATTGATGGAAGAAGCACTTTCAATGGTGTAGCAGGTATTCCAATTGGCTTCACAGTTGCCGCAGGGATCTTATTTTCAGGACCTTTAACTGGTGGGGCAATGAACCCAGCACGTTGGTTTGGACCAGCTGTTGCAAGTGGTCAATTAACAAACTTTTGGATCTGGATTGTTGGTCCAATAGTTGGTGCAATTCTTGCTGCCTTTATTTACGACGTAGTTGTTAAACCAAAGAAGTAAATAAGACATAATTAAGGCATGTTTAATTGGCCAGCGGATACTTTAACGCTGGCCATTGACATTGGTGGATCTGGAATAAAAGCAAGTGTCATCAATAAAGATGGCGAAATGATTTGCGAACGAATTCGCATGGAAACTCCTTATCCTTCCCATCCTGAAGGTTTTAGTGAAGTTGTGGCAAATTTTGTTAAAGACTTACCAAAAGCACAACGAGCCAGTGTTGGTTTTCCAGGTTTAGTGAGAAGTGGTGTTGTGGTGATGGTTCCTTCTCTATCTAGAAGAATTAAAGATGGGCCAAAAGATCCAGAGTTAGCAAAAGCTTGGTCAAATTTTGATTTACAAACTCCTATGGCAAATGCCTTAGCAATACCAACAAAGGTTGCAAATGATGCAGACATTCAAGGAGCAGCAGTTATTTCTGGAAAAGGTTTGGAATTTGTAATGACTCTTGGAACTGGTGTTGGCACAGCACTTTTCCAAAATGGAATACTTCTACCTCATTTGGAATTAGGACATGCACCGTTTAGACAAAGTGAAGAATTTGAAGAACAAATTGGAAATGCTGCAAGAGAACGAATTGGTGTTGAAAGATGGACCAAAAGAGTGATCAAAGCAATTTCTAAATATGATCAATTTTTGTATTACGATCACTGCTATGTAGGTGGTGGAAATGCTAAACACTTAAAAGGTATTGATTTAGGACCAAAAGTCACCCGCGTTAGCAATAAAGCAGGAATTTATGGTGGAGCAAGAATTTGGGATCTAGAAGCTAGTTAGAAATTACTTCTCTTTACCTTCGTTTTCTTCTTCATTTTCTTCGTTGTAATTTTTTTGTTGATTTATCTGTGCTGCCACATCTGGAACAGAAGTTAATTCTTGATTTAATTGGCCTATCTTAAATTCTCTTAGTTGATTATTAGGTCGTCCTTCCTGTCCATGTTGAGCAGAAAATGCACTGGTGCCATCAAGCCCACACAAATTCTTTATGTTTGCTACGCCTCCTGGATGAAGCATTACGTAAGAAGTCAAATTATAAACTTCATTATTTACAACCGTCCAACAATCATTTTCTGTGTTGTGTTTAGAGACTTCTTCAAGACTTAAAATTATTTTTGAATTAGTATCTGTATTTTGTTCAATTTGTGTTTGCGATTGGGATTGAGCAGGGGGATTAATTTTTTCTTTCCAAGTAGCTTCTGCCCCAGAATGTCCTACTAAAACTGTGAATACTAATGTCGCTATTGCCATTAAAACCGAAATAAAACCAATTATTTTTAAAACTACTTTATTTACTTTATTTACTTTCTTTTGCAAATAAAACCAAATCAAACTTGTTACAAATAGCCCTAAAGATATTAAAACTAAATTCTCACCTAATTCTGCATGCGGAAAAGGTGTCCCTACTCTTAAAGAAAGTGCCTCACCTGATTGTTCAGCTATGAAAGTTGACACAAGCCCGATTCCCAGTCCAACTTGAATCAAGACACCATATTTAATTCTGATTTGATCAAAAAAGAATGCCGCAATTAGAGCTATTGAAAATACAGGTAAGAAAATGACCACTACGTGATCAATTAGGGGGTGAAGAGGTAAACCAAAGAATAAATCAAATATTTTTTCCATTTTTTCCATTAAATCAGAGTTACCTGAGATGCTGCTAAACCAACCTTAATGTTGTCTTAAAGTTTTAATTTTGAAAAGTCTTCCAACTTATTCGATGATATTTAGTTGGGCCAAGTCTTTTAATTGCCCACAAATGCTCGGGGGCGGCATATCCTTTATTTTCATGCCATAAATAGTCAGGAAATTCTTCACTTAATTCATTCATAACCTGATCCCTAGCTACTTTTGCCACTATGGAGGCTGCTGCAACACTGGAGCAACTTAAATCAGCTTTTATAAGATTTATGATCTTCATATTCGCTGAAATTGGTCCATCATCAACAACTTCGTCAAAAATATCTATAGTTTCTTTTTCAGGCATCAACCAATTGTGTTTACCATCAAGGATTAAATAATCAGGTTTATTTTCCAACGCATTTAAAGCACGTCTACCTGCTCTTCTTAATGCTCTGGTTAGCCCAATTTCATCAATTTCACTATTACTTGCTTGGCCCACACTGTGTTCTAATACCCATGATTTAACTTTGGGTAATAATTCTTCTCGTTCTTGTTTCGTTAATTCTTTTGAATCAGTTAAACCTTCTGGAGATAATGTTTCATCTGCTAATTCTTGATTTAATACTGTTACTCCAACATAAACAGGTCCTGCAAGGCAACCTCTACCAACTTCATCCATGCCTGCAACTAATTTTGCCCCTTTAGAAAAAAGGGTTTTTTCTAATTCAAGATTAGTTTTATTTTTTTTAGTTCTTGGCATCAGGAATTAAATTGAAACTCTCAGGAATCTTTAACGTTGAAAATCTAGAAAAAGGCCAGATTCTTAAGTTAACTACTCCCACAATATTTTTTTCAGGAACTGTTCCATATGCAGTCTCTAGATGAAATCTTGAATCTCTACTATCTGGTCTGTTATCGCCCATTACAAATACTCTTTTTTCTGGAACTGTAATTTCAAATTCAACTTGATTAGTTTCAGTATCAGGCTTTACAAATGATTCATCATTTAGCTCAAAACCATTAATGAGTATTCGACCATTTTCAGAACAACATTTAATAGTGTCGCCACCAATTCCAATAACTCTTTTTACTAGATCATCTCCTGCATCAGAAGGGAGCAATCCCACAACGCTTAAAAAATGAAGAAAGAAATTTCGGTTTGATTCATACTCTGGTAACCAGTCTCCTGGATCTTTAAAAACAACAATTTCACCACGTTTAATATCTGTAAACGGCTTAGTTATTTTTGTGGCAACTATTCGATCTTGTAAAAGCAAAGTGTCTTCCATCGAAGCAGAAGGTACATAAAATACTTGGAATAAAAATATTCTTACCAATGAAGAAAGAATTAAAGCTATTCCAACAGTGATCAGCAGTTCTCTTACTGCTGCCCAAAGGGTGCGCAAAGTTATTGTTTGTCTGCTTCAGGATTAGCTTCAGCAGAATCTGTTACCGCAGGTGCTGATTCAGCAGGAGTTTCACTTACAGCAACTTCCTCTTTTGCTGCAGGTGTTTCAACTTTTGCTTCAACTTTTTCTGCTACTACTTCTTCAGTAGTTTCTTCGACAGCTACTTCAATATCTTCTTCAGTAACAACTGCTGCTGCTAAATCTCCACGGCGTTCTTTAATCTTTGAAGCTTTACCTCTTAGTTCGCGTAAGAAATAAAGTTTGCCACGTCGAACATCACCACGAGAAACAATTTCAATTTTTTCTAAAGTTGGAGCATTTACTGGAAATGTTCTTTCTACACCTGTTCCAAATGAAACTTTTCTAACGGTAAAAGATTCTGAAACTCCATGACCTGAACGAGAAATTACAACACCTTGAAAGATCTGGATACGGGAACGATTTCCTTCAATAACTTTTACGTGAACTTTAACTGTGTCACCAGTTCTAAAATCTGGGACTGACTTTTTTAAAGATTTCTTATTTAATGCATCTAATTTATTCATGATTTTTTATCTACTTTCATCTGCAACGCTCACAGGTCGTTCAGTCTTGCTAGTTTGGGGCCGGATTTCTAAAAACTTAACAATTCTCTAAATATTTCCCTGCGGCGAAATATTTATACAAACCAATCCGGTTAGACACTCTATTGTGCCAAAAACTGCTGTTATGGGGCTAAGTCGGGTCTATTTTGCCTCGTGCGCTTTCTGGCCTCTTCAAGGCGATTTTGGGCGATTTTTTCATGATCTCCGCTTAGAAGCACTTGAGGAACTTCTAATCCCCTCCAATTCTCTGGGCGGGTAAAAACTG
>JBEAYY010000037.1:0-4323 GCA_041170365.1 Actinomycetota bacterium | reverse complement strand
AAAATGTAGCCCGAATGGAATCACCTGAAATATTGAAACAAAAAGCAATAGAAATTGGAATGATTCCTTCACCAGGTTCTGCATTTATTGATCTCAGAGATGGTCGCTTACTCGGAGCTGGTGTGGATCCTATTTTGAATGAACCAGATTTAAATGTTGTTTCGCAGATTGAACAACCATGAATCCAAATCAAAAAATTATTTTAAATACGGGCAATAGAAGAATTCGTGTTGCTCTTTCATTATCAATTGCAATATTGATGATTTTTGGCCTACGTCTTTTCCAATTACAAGCTTTAGATGCACCTCAATTAGCTGCAACTGCTGCAGAGAATAGAACTAGAACGCTAATTTTGCCTGCCCAAAGAGGAGAAATAACTGACAGAAATGGTGCACCTCTAGCAATTACAGTTGATGCAAGAAATATAACTGTAGATCAAACAATGGTTATTGATCCAGTCGGAACAGCTCAATCAATAGCAAGTATCACGGGTGTAGAAAAAGAAATTTTAATTCCTGAATTAACTGGAGACAAAAAGTTCAATTATGTTTTAAAACAAATTTCTCCAGACCAATGGATTCAAATTAGAGATTTGAAGTTACCTGGAATTTTTAGCGAAAAAACTACTAAAAGAATTTATCCAGGAAATACAATTGCCTCGAGCACAATTGGATTTATTGGTGGAGAAGGAAAAGGTTTAGCTGGACTTGAATACGGATTTGAAAACGAATTAGCTGGAAGTCAAGGTGAAGTAACAGTTGAAATTAGTGCTGGAGGAAGACCTCTACCTTCTGGTATAGCTTCTGAAAAGAAACCAGTACCGGGAACGGGAATTAGATTAACTATTGATCGAGATTTGCAATTTGTTGCAGAACAAGCTTTGGCAGAAAGAGTTGAATTTGCACAAGCAAAAAGTGGAACCTTAGTTGCAATATCTCCTAAAACAGGAAAAATTTTAGCGCTTGCAAATTATCCAACATTTGATTCAAATAATCCAAGTGATGCAGAAGAAGGAGTAACGGTAAATCATGCACTAGTAGATGCTTACGAACCAGGATCTACTGCAAAAGTTATGACTTTAGCTGCTTTACTGAATGAAAATTTGGCTTCACCTGAAACACCATTTACTATTCCACCCGTTTTAAAAAGACCAGGAAAAACTTTCCATGATCACGAACCACATGGAACTTTGCGATTAACTCTTACTGGAGTATTGGCTAAATCCAGCAACATAGGAACAATTCAAGCAGCAGAAATAATGGGTCCACAAAAATTTAATGAATATCTTTTAAAATTTGGAGTTGGACAAAAAACTGGCATGCAATTTCCAGGGGAATCTAAAGGAAGATTACCCAAAATAGAAAAGTGGTCCCAAACAAGTTTTCCAACATTTGCATTTGGACAAGGTTATATGGTTAATGCGGTTCAAATTGCAAGTATGTATGCAACTATTGCAAATAACGGAACAAGAATAAATCCAACATTAATTGAAGGATTTGTCATGCCAAATGGTGAATATCAACCTGCGGCTGAACCTGAAAGAACAGAAGTAATTTCAGAAAATGCAGCTAAAACTTTAATTGAAATGATGGAAACTGTTGTTTCTGATGAGGGAACAGCTCCTCTTGCATCAATTCCTGGTTACAGAGTTGCTGGTAAAACTGGAACGGCTCAAGTCGTAGATCCTGCTTGTAAGTGTTATTCAAGAGATGTAATTGCCTCATTTATTGGTATTGCTCCTGCAGAAAATCCAGAAATAGTCGTTGCAGTTGCAATTCACCATCCAAAAAATGGACGTTACGGTGGACTTTTAGCAGGACCAGTATTTAAACAAGTTGCCCAATATTCACTACAAAAAATGAATGTACCTCCATCAGTGGGTAAACCTAAAGGTTATTCGGTGGAGTGGTGAGTTTTGTGAAACTACCTAAACCAAAAGTAAAAGATGTCTCGATTAAAGAACTATCAAAAAAATTTAACCTTAATTCAAATTCAGATGAAGTTTTTATTAATGGGGTGTCAAATAAATCAAAAGAAGTAAATGAAAATGAATTGTTTATAGCAGTACCGGGTGAAAAAACACACGGGGCAAAATTTGTGCAGGAAGCAGTGAAGAACGGTGCAAAAGCTGTTTTAACAGATTCAATAGGTGAAGAATTAATTGATCAAAATTCAATTCCAGTTCTTGTGGCAAATGAAGTACAAAATATTGCTGGGGAAATTTCGGCATATATTTATGAAAATCCTTCCCAAAAAATGGATGTTTTTGGCATAACTGGAACAAATGGGAAAACTACAACTGCATGGCTTTTAAAAGCTGGGTTAGAAAATTGTGGAATTCCAACTGGCTTATTGGGAACTGCCGGAATCGATATTCCGGGATTTAAGTTAGAAAGTGAAAGAACTACTCCAGAAGCCACAGAACTACAAAAAATATTGGCCTTGGCTTTTGAAAATGGAGCAAAAGTAATTTCTATGGAAGTCTCATCCCATGCTTTGACTCTAGGAAGAGTAAATGGAACAAGATTTAAAGCAGTGGGGTTTACAAATTTAAGTCAAGATCATCTAGATTTTCACAAAAATATGCAAGATTATTTTGAAGCTAAATCAAGGCTGTTTAATGTGAATTTCACTAAAGATTCAGTAATCACGACTAATGATTCTTGGGGTAAAAAACTTGCTGAAATTGCGAATATAAACGTTGAAAAATTAGGCGGTGATGTCGATGATTACTGGCGAGTAACAGACATCACCGCTGCACTTGGACATGTTGATTTCAAGTTAGCCAAATCAAATAAGCAAAACTTCAATATTAATTTAAGTTTTGCAGGGGGATTTAACGCATTTAATGCATCATTAGCAATTGCACTTGCAAATAAATTAGATATAGATATTTTAAAATTTATTGAGGGATTAGAAAATATTCAAATTCCAGGAAGAATGCAACCTGTATTAGTCCCTGGGGCACCTCTAGCAATTATTGATTATGCGCATTCCCCTGAAGCAATTGAAAATGTTTTATCAACGCTACGTAAAGAAACAAAAGGTAAATTGATAACAATTTTTGGAGCAGGAGGAAATAGAGATAAAGAGAAAAGACCCAAAATGGGCAGTTCAGTTGATAAGTATTCAGACTTAATAATTGTTACAGACGATAATCCTCGAGATGAAAAACCAGAAGATATCAGAAAATCTGTCATTTCTGGAATTTTGGATAAAAATAAAGTTTTAGAAATTGGAAATCGTAAAGAATCTATTCAAAAAGCTATTTCAATTGCTGAAGAATTAGACACTATTGCAGTTTTGGGTAAAGGACATGAGAACTACCAAGAAATAAAAGGCGAAGTATTTCCTTTTAGTGATTATTTTGTAACAAGAGAATTAATGGAAGAAAAATATAAATGATCAAATTGACATTGAAAGAGATTTCTGATGCTGTTAACGGCCAGATTGAAGGTAATTTTTCAGACCATTTAGTGAGTGGAAATGTTGAAATTGATTCTAGAAAGATTAAATCTGGAGATTTATTTATTGCTATAAATGGGCATAAAGTGAACGGTGCAGATTTTGCTCAACAGGCAATAGATAATGGAGCCGTAGGAATAATTAGTGAAAAACCTATTTCGAATCTTCCTTGCATATTAGTTAATGAAGGAATTTCTAATTCTAAAGACGAAAATCAATCAACTGTGGTTGCCCTATCTAAACTTGCTAAATATGTTTTGAAGAAACTTCCAAACATTAAAAAAATCGCTCTAACTGGTTCATCAGGAAAAACAACCACAAAAGATTTAATTGCAGATCTTGCTGAATTAATAGGACCAACTGTTGCTCCAGAAGGAAGTTTCAATAATGAAATAGGTTTGCCACTCACGATTCTTAAATGCAATGAAAATACTAAAGTTTTGGTAAGCGAAATGGGTGCAAGAAGAATTGGAAATATCAGACAATTATGTGAAATTGTTGATCCTGATATCTCTATTATATTAAATATCGGTACAGCTCACATCGAAATATTTGGTTCTAAAGAAAATATTTTAAAAGCTAAATCTGAAATAATTTCAAATCTAAAAAGTAATAAGATTGCTATTTTGAATAAAGATGATGAATCTTTTGCAAAATTAAATTCTCTGACTCAAGCAAAAGTTCTTACTTTTGGTGCTGAAAATGCTGACGTGTATGCAACAAATATTGAGTTAGATGAAAATGGTTTTGCGTCATACGATTTAAATTACAATAACGAAAAAGCTCAAGTAAGGCTAAAGATTGTTGGCTTACATCAAGTTTCAAACTCTTTGGCAGCAGCAACTGCCTTAATAAGTT
>JBEAYY010000036.1:0-7367 GCA_041170365.1 Actinomycetota bacterium | reverse complement strand
CCATTACTTGCTTTAGTTATTTCTGCTTCCTTAAGAGGTGGAACATCTCATGGATTAAGGGTTGCATTTTCTCCACTTATTACAGATTTACCAATAATTGTTGTGTCATTATTTATTTTGCAACAAATAAATAGCTCTGCTTTAGGTTTTTTAAGCATTATTGGCGCAATTGTCTTATTTTATTTCGCTTATGAATCTTGGATGGCTGGAAAAAATAATCCTCAAGATTTTATTAACAAAGATAAGTCAATTGGGTCAACAAAAACTACGTTATTCAAAGCAATCTTGACTAATTTTATAAATCCATCTGCTTGGTTATTTTGGATGACAGCAGGTGGAACGTTGTTAGTAAATGGCTGGAATCAAAGCTTTGTTGATGCTGCCGGTTTTTTGATTGGTTTTTATCTTTTACTTATCGGCAGTAAAGTTTTATTGGCTTTTGGGATTGGTTCTACCAGAAATAAAATGCCTTCTTGGTTATACAAATTGTTGGTAAGAATTGCCTCTATTTTGCTTCTGGTGCTAGGAATTGAATTAATACGTTCTAGTTTGAATTACTTCTAAAACTCTTTCTTTTCTTATTTTTATCATTAAAACGATTTTTTCTATCACGGCTTTGATTTCTGCTTCTGCCTCTGTTGCGATTTCTATTTTTGTTTCGATCTCGATTAAAACTTTTTTCTTTATCTTTTTGCTTCTCAACTGGTGCAACCCAAGCAACCCCACTTGGTTTTTTAGCGCCAGTTATTTCTCTTAATTCTGAACTTTGTGGTTTGATTCGAACAAATTTTGGATTAATACCTACGTGAGTCATTAATTTTCTAATTGTGTTTTGTTGTTTTAAATTACACAAAGTAACAACATGACCAGATTCTCCTGCTCTTGCAGTTCTTCCTGCTCTATGTAAATAGTCTTTGGCTTTTTGAGGTGGATCAATATGCACAACCAAAGAAATATCTTCAACGTGAATTCCTCTTGCTGCAACATCAGTGGCAACCAAAGTATTTACTTGACCAGATTTAAATTTAGCTAAAGTTCTAGTTCTAACTGCTTGAGATTTTCCTCCGTGTAAAGATCCAACGGGAATTCCTTGAGAAGCTAAACGAGTAGATAATTTATCTGCTCCATGTTGAGTTTTTACAAACATAATTGTTTTTCCATCACGGGCAGCAATATTTGCCACAATTTCATCTTTATCATTTGGATGAATTACTAACACGTGATGAGACATTGTGGAAACACTTGCTTTATCTGAATCAACAGAATGAACCACAGGATTATGTAAATATTTTTTTACCAAAACATCAACATCTCTATCTAAAGTTGCTGAAAAAAGTAATCTTTGACCTTTCTTTTTACAAGCATCCAAAATTGCTTTCATATCTGGCAAGAAACCCATATCTGCCATTTGATCTGCTTCATCTAAAACCACAATTTCAACTTCATCTAACACAACATGTTTCTTCTCCATTAAATCCATTAATCTTCCTGGAGTTGAAACCAAAATTGGAACTGCTTTTCTTAATGCTTGAATTTGTGCACCATAAGGCATCCCACCTGCAACTAACCTGGAACTTAAATGAACTGATGGAGCTAAAGAATTAATCACATCATTTATTTGCATTGCTAATTCTCTAGTGGGAGACAAAATTATTGCTAAAGGATGATGTGCTCTAGCTTTTCTATTAGCAAGTTTTGTCAAAACTGCTAAACCAAAAGCTAAAGTTTTTCCTGAACCAGTTTGACCTCTA
Source organism: Actinomycetota bacterium (assembly GCA_041170365.1). GTDB lineage: Bacteria > Actinomycetota > Actinomycetes > S36-B12 > UBA5976 > ATZT02. The sequence continues at coordinate 5,616 of JBEAYY010000036.1, read as the reverse complement.
CCTAAAACATCTTTTCCATTGATTGCATCTGGTAATGCTTTAACTTGAATAGGAAATGGTTCAATAATTTCCATTTTGTTTAAAGTTTTAACTAGTGCGGGATTTACTCCCAATTTATTAAATGTCAAATTATGGTCTTTACTTAAATTCTTTTACTCGTAATTTGAGCAAACATACTTGAGATTATTGAAATCAAAATAGCACTAAAAAATGCTGACCAAAATCCTTGAATACTTAATGAATCTGTTAGTCGATCAGTTATTAGAAGCATTGCAGTATTTACTACTAGAAGTGATAAACCTAGAGTTAAAAATGCAAGTGGCATTGTTAAAACTTTTAATAAAGTACCTAAAGTTGCGTTTACTAAAGCAAGCACTAAAGCAATTATTAGATAGTTTTTCAATCCACCAGATACTTCGATTCCAGGAATTAACATTGTGGTTATCCAAACCCCAATTGCAATTCCAACGATTCTAAACAAAAATTTCATATGACTTAATTGTCTCACATAAAGACTTTAAAGTTATGTAGTGATTAAATGGATGTGAGTAAACTTTTCAAAAGTTGAGGATAAATGAACAATAAGTCACCTAAAATAAAACCTCTTGAAACTTCAGGAATTTTTCAAGTTACTTTAGGAACAATCCTGTTCTTCGTGGCAACAATTGTAATTTTTATAAATCCCTCAATTACGGGAAATATTGATTCCACTCAAGCTTTAAGAGTGACTATTTTAGGATTTTTCTTAGGCCTTTTGGGATTACGTATTTTATTTAGACGCCAAAAAAGATTAAAGAAAACTAGTTAGAACTTTCTTCCTCAAGTTCTGCTTCATCAATTAAATCAACTTCAGTTTCCAAATCATCAACTTCTAGATCAGCAATTTCGTCATCTGTTTCAACTTCCATTTGATCATCAAGATTTTCATCATCCAAAACAGTTTCTCCAGTAGGAATTGAATGAAGTGTTGCCACAATTTCACTGTGCCCACCACAACCATGATCTAATGAAACAACTTTTCCATCTTCAACCGAAAACTTGTTTGTGCAAACACCAAACATTTGACCTAAAGATCCAGAAAGTGAAACATAAAAACCACAAGTAAAACATTGTTCAGTGACTGCTTCTGTAATTGCAGAATTCGGTCCACGATCCCCCTTGTGCCAACGTTCAGCTGTTTGATCTTTACCAAAAACTGATAAAACTCTTTCTCTTGCAAAACCGATTTCAAATCCTTGTGGAGTTAAAGTTTCTTCAAATAAATCTTCCACACCAGAAAAACCTGGCACTAATCTTTCATCTGTTTTTGATGTTGGTAAAACATCACCAACTCCAATATCTCCTGCTTCTACTCTTTGTTCCCAAGGAATCCACGCTTTTGCAAGTAATGCACCTTCTCCTGGAATTAAAACAATTTCAGAAACTGTCACATTGCTATCTTCTGCACTTGCAGCAAGTGTTACTGCCCAATACCAACCAGCGTAAGCTTTATCAACACATTTGAATTTATGTGTTAAAACATTTTCACCCTCTGAAACAGAACCTAAATATTCGCCAACTCTAGATTCAGTAATTTCTTCAACTAATTGTTGGCGAGCAAAATCCTTTGCTTGATTTAATTTATTTTCAAAAGTAGTTGTCACGATTAATGTTTCAACAATTCTTTTTAGTTAGGCGTCTAAGTCGTTTGCAACAGCTCTTAAAACTGCAGCAATTTTGCTTGCAGAAGAATCATCTGGATAACGACCTCTGCGCAATTGATTTGAAACACCATCTAACAATTTGATTACATCTTCCAATGTGGCAGCCATGTCATCTGTATCTTTTCTGCCAGCTTTAGCCAAGCTTGGTGGAGTTTCTAAAATTTTTACTTGTAATGCTTGTGTGCCACGACGACCTTCGGCAACACCAAATTCAACACGTGTTCCAGGTTTTGGAATAACACCATCAGGCAATGCTGTTACGTGAACGAAAACATCTTCGCCTTCATCAGTTTCTAAAAATCCGAAACCTTTTTCCACGTCGTACCATTTAACTTTTCCTGTTGGCACGAGCAATCACCTCTAATAATTAAGTAGTTTCTTCTTCACGACCTGTTTTAGTCGTAATCTCTAGGGTAGCGAATCCGATTTCTACCTCATAACTCCGCGTATACAACATAGAAATAAACGGGCTGGCCAAAACCCCTGCCCACTTACTTCGGTAAACTTGTCCGGATGTCTCCAAAAACTGCCGCAAGCCCTAAGGCGAGTAAATCTAAAGAAGACAAAAAAACTTCCAAAGTAGAAGCCAAAGATCCTGGCACTTTGGTGGATGCTTTGCGCACCCAAGATGAACATCTTTTACGTTTGATGCTTATTCAAAGACCCGATTTAGTCCACCCAGTACCAACAGACATGTCAAAACTTGCTGCACGTGCTGCAACTAATTCTTCAGTTACCAGAGTCTTAGATCGATTAGATGCTTGGACTGTAGGAGTTGCAGAAATTATTTCTGTGCTGGATGAAGTGTTTACTAAAAAAGATTTACAAAATGTTTTAAATAATAATGAAAAAATTGATGAAGCTTTAGAAAAATTAAAACTTTTAGCAATCATTTGGGGTAATGATGAAGGAATGCGTTGTGTTCCTGTATTAAAAGAAGTAGTAGCACCTCATCCTGCAGGTTTTGGTCCAACCTTTATTCATGAAAGACCTGATCTAGATGCTTTAGCAAGTAAAGAGCGTTTGATGCAAATTATTGAAAAAGGTCCAAGTGATACCCAAAAAGTATTAGACGAACTTTTATGGGGACCTCCTGTAATTACTCTTTCAAAATTAAACAGAGATGCAGGAATCACCAGTGCTAAAAATGGTCATGAATATTTAATGGCTCATGGAGTTTTAGTTGCAACTGCTCGCGATGCCTTAACTTTGCCAAGAGAAATTGCTACAGTTTTAAGACATCCAAATTATTTACCTGAAAATTTATCAAATAAAAAAGAAATAAATGCAAAAGTACAAAGAGATCCACAACTTGTAGATCGAGCAGCAGGTGGTGCGGGTTTACAGTTTGTGCAATTAGTGGAAGAACTTTTAGATAATTGGGGTGAAACTCCGCCACAAGTTTTAAGAAATGGTGGACTTGCTCAAAGAGATTTAACTATTGCATCAAAAATTTGTAATGAAGATGAAAACATTGCAGCACTTTTAGCTGAAGTTGCTTATTCTGCAGGTTTATTAGCCGCAGGAGATGAAAAGGAACAAGTTTGGCTTCCTACACCTGCATTTGATGTTTGGCGAACTAAAAAAATTGAAGAACGATGGGCAATTTTGGCAGAAGCCTGGTTAACCACAACCAGAGTTGCATCATTAGTTGGAAAAGTTGGCGAAATAAGAATTAATGCCTTATCTCCAGAAGTTGATAAACCTCTAGCACCAGAAATTAGATCGTTAGTGCTTGATGCAATGTCATCTTTAACTCCTGGATCTGAACCTGATCCTGAATCAATTATTGAATTTGTTTCTTGGCTTCGCCCTAGAAAAGAAAAAGAAGAAATAGAAATATTAGTTAATGCAATTTTGCAAGAAGCAAATGTAATAGGAATTAGAGGATTAGGAGTACTTGCCACCACTGGTAGAGCTTTAGGAGAAATGCGCTACACAATGCCTTCTCCAGAAGCAAGAACAGCAGCAGCAAGAGCAGCAGTTGCAGATCCAAAAGGTTATGCGGTTAAACCTGACCAAATGTTAGTTTCAGCAATTTCACCACTTTTACCTGATGCAATTTCTAATTTTGTTTTACAAGCAGATTTAACTGCAGTAATACCTGGACCACCTGCTACAGAAGTTGCTTCAGAATTAAGAGTTATGGCTTATCAAGAATCTCGTGGAGCTGCCCAAGTTTACAGATTTACGGAAACTTCTTTACAAAGAGCGATGCAACGAGGTTATTCTGCAGAAAAAATTCTTGAATTCTTAAAAAAATATTCCACAACAGATGTACCACAACCATTGGAATATTTAATTAATGATTTAGTGAGAAAACTTGGCGATATCAAACCAATAGATGAACCACTTGATGATGCAGTTCCTGCACCTAATGAAAGAAGATCAATTGTCAAAGTAAGACCAAGACCTGCACCAGATGGCGCTCCACCAGATGCTGCACTATTGGCAGCAGCAATAAAGGCTTTAAAAGCTGGAGAAAATCCAAAAGCAAAACCTGAAGTTGCTACAAAAACTCCAGAAAAAATACCAGCAACTGAAGCAGCAAAAATTTTAAGAGAAGTTGTTGATCAAGTTGTTGCAGGCACTAAATCAAGTGATGCTGTTTTAACAATCACTTACGTTGACACGCACGGAATTAGTTCTGATCGCTTGGTAGAACCAATTAGATTTGAAGGTGGCTTATTAACAGGATTTGATTTAACAGATTCACGAATAAGAGATTATGCAATTTCTCGAATTGCAGGAGTAGCAAAAGGTAAAAAATAATGACTGATGGTCCATTAATTGTTCAAAGTGATAAAACTCTTTTACTAGAGATTGATCACGAATTAGCACAAGAAGCAAGAAGGGCAATCGCACCGTTTGCTGAATTAGAAAGATCTCCTGAGCACGTTCACACTTACAGAATTACTCCACTTGGATTATGGAATGCAAGAGCTGCTGGATTAGATGCAGAAAGTGTGGTTGACACACTTCTTAAATATTCAAGATATGCAGTTCCTCACGGTTTATTAGTTGACGTTGCCGAATTAATGGATCGCTATGGTCGCTTAAGTCTTAAAAAAGATCCTGCTCATGGATTGATTCTTCATTGCGAAGATTTGCCTGTATTAGAAGAAATATTAAGAAGTAAAAGAATTCAACCGTTAGTTGGTCAAAGAATTGATGATCAAAATATTGTGGTGCACCCATCAGAACGCGGACAATTAAAACAACAATTATTAAAACTTGGTTGGCCAGCAGAAGATTATGCAGGCTATGTTGATGGCGATGCTCATGCAATTGAATTAGTTCAAAAAGGTTGGGAATTAAGAAATTATCAAGATATCGCTTCTGAATCTTTTGTGCATGGTGGCTCTGGAGTAGTTGTTCTTCCTTGCGGTGCTGGAAAAACAATTGTTGGCGCAAGTGCCATGTCAAGATTAAAAACTACAACTTTAATTCTTGTGACAAATACTGTTTCTGCAAGACAGTGGCGAAGTGAATTATTAAAAAGAACAACTTTGACAGAAGAAGAAATTGGTGAATATTCAGGTTCTAAAAAAGAAATTAGACCTGTCACAATTGCTACTTACCAAGTTTTAACCACGAAAAGAAAAGGCACTTATGCTCATCTTGAGTTATTTGATGCCAAAAATTGGGGCTTAATTATTTATGATGAGGTTCATTTACTTCCAGCCCCTGTTTTTAGATTCACCGCAGATATTCAATCCAGAAGACGACTTGGTTTAACTGCAACTTTAGTTAGAGAAGATGGCAGAGAAGATGATGTGTTTTCTTTAATTGGTCCAAAAAGATTTGATGCGCCTTGGAAAGATATGGCTGATCAAGGTTGGATTGCACCAGCTGATTGTGTGGAAGTAAGAGTTACCTTGCCTGAACATGAAAGATTAACTTATGCAACTGC
>JBEAYY010000035.1:0-17407 GCA_041170365.1 Actinomycetota bacterium | reverse complement strand
TTGATTCATTATTTAATAATCAATGAAAAACTCATACGGCGTATTTACATTTAACAAAATTGCTAATAACTAACCCCTGGGGATAAATCCCCAGGGGTTAGTTTGCTTGCAGAATTACTACTTACTCGGGAGGGACTAAGGAAGTAATTCCACGGATTTGATCACAGCTGTCCAATTACCACTTGGTGCTAATACAGTTACTCGATCACCTTTTTTATTTCCAAACAATGCTTGACCAAGTGGTGAGTAAACTGAAATTCGTTCATCATCAAGATGTGCCTCGATTGGATGAACAACTCTTACTTTAAATTTTTCTTTTTCGGTCTGAACTTTTACTACACATCCAAGTCGGACCGTTTTATCGTCAAGTAGTAAATCAGGTTTACCTGCTTCAGATACAAATGATTCAAGTTCATTTGCTTCTTCAGTTAAACGGGTAAATTCTGCGACGTCTCTTTCATCTCGATCAATAGCAGTTATCAGTGGCGCTAAAGCAGGTAGCTGTACTTTTCGAATGTGATCTACTTGCTTTAGAAGTTCAACTCTTCCAATTTCTGTAAGAACTACAGGAATTCCATTTTTCTTTTTTGGTATAACTGGCATGATGACTCCCGGGTTAAATAGACAAGCAACTTTTGCTTATCTTTTTTCCCGAGGTCTCTCCCAGCCAAGTTTTTTTACTTGGTGCTGCGCCGGAAATTCAATTTCAATTTCGTGTTGACGACGCTTGCGTTTTTAGGGGTACTCCCCTCGTTTCTCCCACTATAAGTCACCAGGATTTTGACGCAACTTGAAACCTTGTGCAGAAATTTCTCCCCAAGAGTATGAGAAAACTTTCATTTTGACCGGGTCAGTTGCCACTGAAAATAACTGAATACACCTAGAAGTACCTGCGGTAGATAATAAAAAGTCCTCCAAATTAAGACCGCGGTAAAAGCACTAATTTCGCTTGCACCGTAAAGAATCAAAGTTGAAACCATAATTACATCAGTAGTGCCAACACCGCCTGGAGTAAATGGGATAACTGTTCCAAATCGTCCAAAACAAAATACAGCAAACAATATAAGAACTGATAATTGAATATTCACAGCAAAACAACTTGCCCAAAAAATAAAAAACATTGAAAATTGCACAAGTAAGTTACTAAATGTAATTTGTAACCACTTTTCCTTCACAGTTGTAATAACAAGCTTTCTAAAATCATTAAAAATGTTAGAAAAATTCCATTTTCTTTTCATAATTTGACCAATAGGTTTAATCAAGAAATCCAAGAATCTGGCTGTTTTTATTGATAAAGATTCAGATTTAAATAGCAAAAAAAGAATAATAATAGTGAAAATTAAAACAACTGTTCCTAAAGCAGTTGAAGAAATTAATCCAGGTGTAGGAGCAGTTGAAAAAGATAAAGAAATTAAACCTAAGACGGGCATAAAGTAGGAAATTAAACCATTCCAAACACTTGCAATTCCAACAGTTGTGGAAATTCCTTGATTCGATACACCAAATGATTTCAACATGGCATATTGTGCTGCTAATCCAACTGTTCCACCTGCTGGTATGCAATTACTGATTGCAAAAGAAGCGTTACGGACTTTGAAGGCTTGGGAGTATTTAAGTCCTTTAGTGGTAACTAAATAGGGATATTGAAATATCCAAATATTAAAAATAGCACTTAAAATTAAAAGAATTAATTGTAAAATACTTAGATTATTTAAAGAAGTAATTATTTCATTAAAATCTAGGTCATCAATGAACCAATTAAAAACAAAATATAGAATAACAAGTGCAACTATAAAAGATATGTAATTGAAAATTTTTGACTTATTTATTTTCAATTAAATCCAGATTTTCAATTATGTGAAAAAGATCGGCAGGAACAAATGCATGCACACGTGTGCCTGAATCTTCATGAATCAGTGAAATTAATTTTCCTTCTTGATGAATTTTTGCCAAAATATCGCCCCTAGAATATGGAATTAATAAATTAATTTCTTTCGTTGGATTAGGAAGTCTCTTATCTATCTCTATTAATAATTCAGTTATTCCACTACTTTCTTTAGTTGATATAAATAAAGAGTCTTTAAAAATTCTTTTCAAGGATAATATTTTTTCATCATCAATTAAATCGATTTTATTTATTACAATTAGTTCTCTAATATGGTCAGCACCTATTTCTTGCAAGACCTCTCTGACAGAGTCGTATTGACCTTTAGGATCAGGATCACTTCCATCTACCAAGTGGATTATCAAATTTGAATTAGATACTTCTTCAAGAGTTGATTTGAATGCTTCAACTAACTGATGCGGTAAATGTCGAACAAATCCAACAGTATCTGAAATTGTGATAAACCTGCCCGAAGGTAATTGAGTTTTTCTAACTGTTGGATCAAGAGTTGCAAACAGTGCATCTTCGACTAAAACTCCAGCACCAGTAATTCTATTTAATAAAGAAGATTTGCCGGCATTTGTATATCCTGCAATAGAAACAGATAAAGTATTTCCACTTCTTCGCGAACTTCTTTGAACATCACGTGATTTTGCAAGTTCTTTCAAATCTTTACGTAATTTTGTCATTTGATGATGAATTCTTCGTCTATCAGTTTCTAATTTGGTTTCACCTGGTCCTCTAGTTCCAATTCCAGGAGAACCACCACTTGCTGCTTGTCTACTTAGAGCTTCACCCCAACCTCTTAATCTTGGCAACATGTATTGCATTTGTGCCAAAGAAACTTGAATTTTTCCTTCTCTACTTTTTGCATGTTTTGCAAATATGTCCAGTATTAACCAAGTTCTATCAACAACTTTTACTTTGACCACGTCTTCTAAATGAATAAGTTGGGAGGGACTTAATTCGCCATCGATAATTACTGTATCTGCACCAGTTTGGGAAACTATTTTTCTTAATTCCAATGCTTTTCCAGAACCAAGATATGTTGCTGGATCTGGATTATCTCGTCTTTGTATTACTCCTTCTAGGACTTCTGATCCAGCAGTTGCGGCTAAACGTGCTAATTCTTGTAATGATCTTTCGGCTGATTCCCAGGATCCTGTAACCCAAACTCCTGCTAACACGACTTTTTCTAATTGGATTTTTCTGTATTCAACTTCTGTAATATCTTGAAGTTCGGTAGAGAAAGTAGTTACTCTTCGAAGTGCCGCTCTATCTTGAAGATCTAAATTGCTTGTTTCTTTATATTCGTTCATTTTTTAAATGAATACCAAGATTCTTTTAAAAACCCTGAACTTTCCAGAACTGCAGGTCCTGTCATCTCAATTTTGTCGTCAATAAATTCAATATGAAGAGTTCCTCCCCTGACATCGACTTGAAACCGATTTTTTTGATTACTTAATTGGTTTCTCAAAACGGCAGCTACAGCACATGCACCTGTTCCACAAGACAAGGTTTCGCCACTACCTCTTTCAAAAACTCTCATTTGAACATGGGTATCAGAAACTTTTCTAACAAATTCCACATTAACACCGTCTTGAAATTCCTCTTTTGGAAATATCATTGGTGCGTTCTTCAAATCACCGATTTCAGTTAAATCATCAACAAAAACTACTGCGTGCGGATTAGGTGCATCAACTCCGGTAGCTAAATATTTTTTCGAATTATTTGTAACTTCAACTTTATTTTTTCTAATTTTTGCAGTTTTCATAGTAGCTGATATTTCATCTGGATTATTGACAACAATCTTTACTTCTCCGCCCCTAGTCAAAATACTAAAGGTTTTTTCTGTGACTAAATTTTTTTCTTTTAAATAAAGCCCAAACACTCTTGCGCCGTTTCCGCACATTTCGGCTATCGAACCATCTGCGTTCCTATAGTCCATAAAAAACTGATCATTAGTTTTTACAACTCTTAAAACACCATCGGCACCAATTCCAATATTTCGATCACAAATAGCTTTTACTTGATCAGAGCTTATTTCTAAAACATCCTCTAAATCTTCAACAATGACAAAATCATTTTTTGTGCCATGGCCTTTTACATATTCCACTGCTGATCCCATTAAATTATTCTATTAACTTTTTCTAGAAGTTCATCTTCTTGAGCATCAAACCACTGTATTAATGGGTCTCTTTTAAACCATGAAATTTGTCTCCGAGCATATTTTCTAGTTTGAACTATGGTTTGTTCTATTGCTTGATCTAGAGTAATTTCATTCTTCAAATATTGAATAACTTGAGAATATCCAAGTGCCTTTTGCGCAGTTTTTCCTTTGACTAATTCATCAAAAATTTGTTCGACTTCTTTAACTAAGCCTCGATTAAACATTTCAAGAACTCTATTTTCAATTCTTTTATCAAGAATGTCACGTTCTAAATTCAAGCCAATTCTTACATCTTCGAAAACTGGGGAGGGTTCAGGAAGTTTTGCATTAAAGTTTTTACCAGTTAATTCATTAACTTCAAGAGCTCTAACAATACGTCTCGCATTATTTATGAGAATATTTTTAGCCGCTAAAGGATCGATTATTTCTAATTCCTTATAGAGAAATTCAACTCCGTTTTTTTCTAAAATTTCCTCATATTTGGCTCTAATTTCTAAATTAGTTCCAGGAAACTCAAGGTCTTCCAAAACTGCATTTATGTAAAGACCACTGCCTCCAACTAATACTGGAGTTTTACCTTTTTGTTGGATCTCATTAATTAAAAGTCTTGCTTTAGTTTGAAATACAGAAACACTTGCTTCTTCATGTGGCGACAATACGTCAATTAAATGATGAACTATATTTTTTCTACTTTTTATATCTAATTTGGCTGTTCCAATATCCATGCCCTTGTATAACTGCATAGCATCTGAATTAATAACTTCTATTTCTATAAAGCGACTTAAATTTATTGCTAGGTCACTTTTACCAACGGCTGTTGGGCCAACTATTGCAATAACTTTCAAATTTTAATTCCGAGCCAAAGTTGGAATTCCAAGCAATACTTGATTAGTTGTATCTTCCTTGCCAACTTGCCAAATATCTCCTGCTTTAGTATTTCTCACTTTAAGAATTTTTTTATCGGATACTAGATAAAAAGGTTGAGCTTGAGTTATTTCAACTTCAACAAAATCACCTGGTCTAATACTAAACTCAGGACTTGGAAAAAAGTGAATTAATCGATTATCTTTAGCGCGACCTGACATAGTTTTAATATGTTGTTCTGTTTTTCCTTCATTATTTGAAACTAGTACTTCTACCACTTTGCCAATTTGTTTTTTATTTTGCTCCAAAATAACTTCATTTATAACTTTCGATAATCTTTCGTATCTTTCGTTAATTACTTTTGGATCGATTTGATTTGGCATTTGTGCTGCAGGTGTGCCAGGTCTTTTTGAATATTGATAAGTAAACGCTGATGCAAATTTAGCCTGTCTAACTAAATCAATTGTTTGTTGAAAATCTTCTTCAGTTTCACCAGGAAAGCCCACAATGATATCTGTGGTAATTGCAGCATCTGGAATTTCATTTCTCACTTTGTCCAAAATTGTTAAATACTTCGTAGTTCTGTATGAGCGTTTCATGTCAGAAAGAACTTTGTCACTTCCTGATTGCAAAGGCATATGTAGATGTGGCATCACATTTTTTGTTTCTGCCATTGCTGATATCACATCGTCTGTGAAATCTTTTGGATGCGGAGAAATAAATCTAACTCTTTCCAAACCTTCAATCTCGCCACATGCTCTCAAAAGTTTTCCAAATGCAAACTTGTCTCCAAATTCAACACCATAAGAATTAACATTTTGCCCAAGTAGCATAACTTCTAAAACACCCTGATTTACCAGTGTTTTAATCTCGTCAAGAATTTCTCCAGCTTTTCTATCTTTTTCTTTACCACGCAAAGAAGGAACTATGCAAAATGTACAAGTGTTATTGCAGCCAACACTGATCGCAACTAAAGCAGAATGAATTGAATCTCTTTTGCTAGGTAAATTTGAAGGAAACACTTCCAAAGATTCAAGAATTTCAATTTGAGCTTCGTTGTTAACGCGCGCTCTTTCAAGTAATACAGGAAGCGATCCAAAATTATGAGTTCCAAAAACTACATCAACCCAGGGAGCCTTTTTTTGAATAATTTCTTTATCTTTTTGAGCTAGACAGCCACCTACTGCTATTTGCATATTTGGTCTTTTTTCTTTAATTCGATAAAGCATTCCAAGATTTCCATACAATTTGTTGTCAGCGTTTTCTCTGACAGCACAAGTGTTATAGACAACGACATCTGCTTCTTCGGTGTTTGTTGCAACAAATCCAGCATCTTCTAAAAGTCCCGATAATCTTTCGGAGTCATGTTCATTCATTTGACAACCAAAAGTTCTGACGTAATAAGTGCGAGTTGACATATTAAGTAAAGACTACGCCGTGGTTAGATAGGAAATCGTGAAGACTTCGAAATCCAAACGAAACAAAGTTCATTTTGCCCAAGAATCCAAAGGTCTTTACCCTTATTTAATTGCGATATTTTGTGGACTTTTATTAATCTCAAACATTGGAGCAGTTAAGTTAATCGAATTTGGTCCCATAATTACTGATGGTGGCGCTTTTCTATTTCCACTTGTTTACATAGTCGGTGATGTCTTAAGCGAAGTTTATGGATTCAAAGCCACAAGAAAAGCTATTTTTACTGGCTTTGGATTATCTATTCTTGCTTCTTTAACGTTCTTATTAGTTCAATTTTCACCAGCTGCCTCTGATTGGCCAAACCAAACTGCTTTTGAAACGATTCTAGGTTTTGTTCCACAAATTGTTTTGGCTAGTGTTTCTGGTTATTTAGTGGGTCAATTATTAAATTCATATGTATTAGTAAAAATCAAAGAAAAAACTAGAGAAAAATATCTTTGGTTAAGATTAATTGGCTCTACAGCAGTGGGTGAATTAGCAGACACAATCGTTTTTTGTACAATTGCTTTTTATGGAATTTTAACTGGAATTGATTTCATTAAATATGTTGTTATTGGATATTTGTATAAAACATTATTAGAAGTAGTTTTATTGCCTATTACCTACAGAGTAATTAAGTTTGTAAAAGCAAAAGAACTTAGTTATTAGATCTATTCCAGTTATATTTACCTAAGAATTCATTTTTGAATTCAAAAAAATCACCTGAAATTATTGTTTCTCTCATTTTGGCAACTAAATTCACTATGAAGAATTCATTATGAATTGTCAAAAGTGTTGATGCAAGCATTTCTTTTGCCCTGATTAAATGATTTAAATAAGCCTTTGTGTAATTTTGACAGGTGTAGCATTTGCAATCTTCTTCAATTGGTGAAAAATCATTCTTGTATTTACTTACTGAAACATTAAATCGCCCAGTGGTTGCATAAACTGCGTTATTGCGTGCCACCCTTGAAGCTGCTACACAATCAAATGTATCTGCTCCATTTTCTACTCCTACAAATAAATCTTCTGGCTCACCGATTCCAAGTAAATGTCTTGGTTTAGTTTCAGGTAACTCCTCATTCACCCAATTAACGATTGTGCCTAATTGATTTTTATCTAACGCCCCGCCTATGCCAAATCCATCAAAATCTAATTCGCTTAGATCTTTACTTGCTTTTCTTCTTAAATCTTCATATTGCGCACCTTGTATAACTCCAAATAAAGCTTGATAAGGCTTTCCACTTCTTTCACTAGTTAATTTTTCATGTTCATTGATGCATCTTTTTGCCCAGCGATAAGTTCTTTCTAAAGAATTTTCTTGATATTGCCTAGTATTTAAAAGTGTGGTGCATTCATCGAATGCAAAAATTATGTCTGCCCCAATTTTGTGTTGGACTTGCATCGAAAATTCTGGAGTGAATCTATGCATTGAACCATCTAGATGAGATTTGAAATTAACTCCATCTTCATCAACATGGGCTAATCGATCCTTGTCAGTTGCTATTACTTCCTCTGTTTGAAAATTTTCTGAATCCATTGCAATAACTTTTTTGTAGCCAACACCTAACGATAAAACTTGAAATCCGCCGCTGTCTGTAAATGTTGGGCCTTGCCAATTCATGAATTTTGCTAAACCACCTGCTTGATCAATAATTTCTGGACCAGGTTGTAAATACAGGTGATACGCATTTGCAAGTAATGCTTTAGCGCCTAATTTATCCATACTTTCTGGCAAGACAGATTTAACAGTTGCTTTAGTGCCAACGGGGATGAATGCAGGAGTTGGAATATCACCATGAGGTGTTTTAATAATCCCGGCTCGGCCTAATTGCTGATTTTTTTCTTCAATATCAGCAACTTTTTTAGTGATTTCGAATGAAAAGTTTTTTTGTTGCATTTTAGAAAAGTCTAATGGTTACAAGTTGCACTTTGGCATTAAGCACCAAATTAACTAAAAATTGTCAATCCCTCTGGAAAGTCATTTATTACTTGTTTAGCGACTTGAAAACTTAAACTGGAAGAGTATCCTTTTCTGGCTAAAAGACTCACAATCTTTCTGATTTGAGTTTGGGGATCGTCATTTTGAATTGAACGTATTTTTTTTAAGGCCAATGCTAAAGCAGATTTAAATTCATCTTCATCTGAAATTTGCAAAACGGCTTGGTTAGCTGTTTCTTCAGATACGCCTTTTGATCTAAGTTGTTGCTTTAATGCTTTTTTACCTAATTTACGCCTTTCATGCGTATTTGCTACAAAGTTTTCCGAATAAGTTTGATCATTTATTAGCCCTAATTCTTCAAATCGATCTAAGGCTTGTTTTGCAATATCTTCTTCTATCTTTTTCTTTTTTAAATCTTGAGCTAATTCTTTTCTAGTTCTAGGAGCATTTGATAATCGTCTTAATAAAACTTGTTTCGCTATCTGATTTTGATCTATTTCTTCTGAAATTTGTTCAACCACTGGCAATGCTGTAACCAAATTTTCAGGATTTATTTTTTTAAACCGGTGTGCTTTTTTAGGCACACCGGTTTGTTGAAGTTGTACTACTTCTCCCATTTACTCGCTAGCTGCTATTGGAACTACGTCAGCGTCTTGCGATTCTGTTTTTGCGCTGAGCAAAAAGATTTCTTTGATTTTGCGTTCAATCTCGTTTGCTAAATCTGGGTTATCTCTTAAAAATGCTCTGGCATTTTCTTTACCTTGGCCAAGTTGGTCACCTTCATAGGTAAACCATGAGCCACTCTTTTTCACAATGTCATGTTCAACACCCATGTCAATGAGGCTTCCCTCGCGAGAAATTCCTTCACCGAAAATGATGTCGAATTCTGCTTGTTTAAATGGTGGGGCCATTTTGTTTTTAACAACTTTGACTCTAGTTCTATTTCCTACTGCATCAGTGCCATCTTTCAAAGTTTCAATTCTTCTTACATCTAATCGAACTGAAGAATAGAACTTCAAAGCTTTTCCACCAGTTGTAGTTTCTGGAGAACCAAACATCACCCCAATTTTTTCTCTTAATTGGTTAATAAAGATTGCAGTAGTGTTTGAATTAGCTAAAGCACTAGTCATTTTTCTTAAAGCTTGACTCATAAGTCTTGCTTGAAGACCCATGTGACTATCACCCATTTCGCCTTCAATTTCAGCTCGTGGCACAAGTGCTGCAACTGAATCAACAACAATTAATGAAAGTGCACCAGATCTAACTAACATGTCAGCAATTTCTAAAGCTTGTTCACCAGTATCTGGTTGACTAACTAGAAGTGCATCAATATCTACACCAAGTTTTTGAGCATATTCTGGATCTAGAGCATGTTCTGCATCTATAAATGCAGCAATCCCGCCTGCTCTTTGAGCATTGGCAATTGCATGAAGTGCAACTGTGGTTTTACCACTTGATTCGGGTCCATAAATTTCAACAACGCGACCTCTTGGTAGACCACCAATTCCAAGTGCGATATCTAATGCGATAGAACCAGTCGGAATTACTTCTGCTGGTGGACGATCATCTTGTCCAAGACGCATGACTGAGCCACGTCCAAATTGACGATCGATTTGTGACAGGGCTGCTTCTAAAGCCTTGTCGCGGTCATTTGCCGCTGTTGCCATTTTGACCCTTTCTTTTGGTCCTAGTTTTATCCGTTACCTAAACCAAGATAGGTTCAAGCACTGACATTTGTCCTGGACCTTTGTGAGGCTGGGGACATCTCTTACCTGTGCACATTACTCGAACAGGTGTTCGAATCTTATCAGACACGCCGCCTATTCAAAAGATGAGTCGATGCCTTGATTTGAAGCCACAGCTTTCCAGATGGTTTGGGCATCAAAACCCAAGCGCAGGGCCTCATCAACACTAATTCCGCCTAGTTCAGGCAATACAAAATCTTTTGCCCACGAGGCTGCGTAATCCTCGCCAAAATGAGCTTTTAATCTTCGACGCAATTCTGTAACCCACATAAGAATTCAAATCTAACAATAAATGCAAGACTATAGGCACATATGGATTTTTATGGTTTCACACTTTTATTACGTTGGATTTTAGGTTGGTTTATCCAGCCAAAACTGGCCAGACTTCCAGAAGAATCTTCCAATACAAAACTTAGTGTGATCATTCCTGCCCGAAATGAGGAAAAATCACTTCCAAACTTACTTAACTCTTTGTCAAATTCGGAATTAAAACCAGATGAAATCATCGTGGTTGATGATCACTCAACTGATAAAACTTACGAAATAGCAACAAAATTTAATACCAAGGTGATTACCTCCAAAGAATTACCTCAAGGTTGGACTGGGAAATCTTTTGCCCTGATGCAAGGAGCTTCAATAGCAAAAAATGAAAAATTAGTTTTTTTAGACGCGGATACAAAATTAGATAAATCTGCACTAGGAAAATTAAATAAAGCTCATGAAACACATCAAGGTTTAGTATCAGTGCAGCCATTTCATCACATGACTTATACCTATGAAAGATTTGCATCCGTTTTTAATCTCATCGGAAGTATCGGAGCAAGATTGGGTGAAAAAAACGGTTTAGTTTTTGGTCCAGTAATGATGCTTTCTAAATCAGATTTAGAACATATTGGTGGTTTTGTAAAAGTTAAAAATCAATTACTTGAAGATAGAGCTCTTGGTTTTGAATTTCAAAAACACAATCTACGTGTTCATACATTTATTGGTGCAAAAGATATTAGTTTTCAAATGTATCCAGATGGATGGAAATCTTTAACTCAAGGATTTACCAAAAATATGGCAGCAGGTTCTGCTGGCATTTCTAAATCACGTTGGCTTCTTTTATTTACCTGGTTTAGTGGACTTGTTGCAGCGGCATGGGAACTACCTTTTGCTTTTCTTGCTTGGCCATTTACTAATCAAGCGCCATCTTTATATCAATATGTTTTAACTATTGGATTTGGATTTCAGTTTTGGTGGTTTGTGAGAAAATTAGGAAATTTTAATTTTTATCTAATCTTATATCCTTTCATGATTCTCTACTTTTTAGTTATATTCTTCTATTCAGTTGTTAAAACTTGGCAAGGAAAAGTTATATGGAAAGATAGAATCCTAGATGCAAAGAAGGGACTAAAATAATGCAAGCTTTTAGATTTTTGATGTTGAATTTAGGTGCTTGGATTTTTTGGTTTTATTTTATAGGTTATTTAGCTAGTTTATTACCTGATAAATTTTTGAGTAAAGATTATTTTTTTACTCATATTTTATTTTTTGAAAAAAATCTAACTTGGTATAAAAAGTATTTATTAATCGATAAATGGAAAGATAAATTGCCAGAATTAGGAGGATTTTTCAAAGAAGGTTTTCAAAAAAGAAGTGTGGAAAATGGGGAAATTGCTCAACTAGAGCAATTCATTAAGGAAACTAGAAGAGCAGAAATTGCTCATTGGTTAATGACAGCCGGTTGGATTGTCACAACTCTTTTTAATCCTTTGTGGGCAATAATTTTTAACATAATTTTTGCCCATATAGTTAATTTTCCTTGCCTTATAATTCAGAGATATAACCGAGTTAGATTAATTAATGTGTTAAATAAAAAACTAGGCAGCAGCTGAATCTGATTTTTTGCTAATAGGCAAAACTGTTACACCTTGTGGATGTTGTTCAATTTCTGCAACAGCTTTAGTGACTTCAAACATAAATTTACTCAAAGTTAAATTCAAAGCTCCACATATTGCACCCAAAAGTTCAGAAGAGGCTTCTTTTTGTCCACGTTCAACTTCACTCAAATAGCCCAAAGAAACTTTGGCATTTTTTGAAATATCACGAAGTGATCTTTTTTGGGATAAACGCTGTTTGCGCAGTTGCTCACCCATGACTTTTCTTAAAACAATCATTTTTCTAGTTTAGCCTAGTTTTAGTAAATCCACTTTTTCTACACAAGTTTTTCTAGAATTAGTTGAAATAATTTATTGCAAGACTCTTGTCTTATCGCTTGTCTATCCCCTGTCAAATTTAATTCATGGCACATATTGTGGTCCTTGAAGGATATTGCCACAAGTACTGTGCCAACTTTTTTATTTCCCATTGTTGTTGGACCTGCTACTCCAGTTGTGGAAACTCCTACATCAGCTTCTAGTAATTTCCTAACATTTTCAGCCATCAGTAAAGCAACTTCTTTTGAAACACTGGAATGTTTAATGATAATTTGTGGATCAATATTTAAAACTTTTTCTTTAATCTCATTTTGATAAGCAACTATTCCACCTTTTAATACTTTTGAAGCACCTGTAATTTCGGCTAGCTGAGAACTAACTAAACCAGCGGTAAGAGATTCTGCAGTTGCAATTGTTAACTTTTTTTCACTTAATTTCTCGACAACTTGGAATGCTAGATTATTCAAATTAATTTCTATCAGTCATGATTGCTTTTAAGATGTAATCAATTGCTGTTAAAACTGTCAAAATTACAGCAATATACATCAATATTTCTGCAAGTATATTAAAACTTGTTGGTAGAGGTAGAAGGTAAGCACTAATTGCGACAATTTGCATGATTGTTTTTAATTTGCCTCCTCTACTTGCAGGAATTACTCCTTTGTTTATTACCCAAAATCTTAAGAAAGTAACAAATAATTCTCTAAATAAAATTACCCAGGTAATCCACCAATCAAGAAGAGCTAATGATGACAACCCAATTAATGCAACTCCAATTAAGGCTTTATCCGCTATAGGATCAAAAATTTTTCCAAAATTTGTGATTAATTTATACTTTCTAGCAATAATGCCATCAGCAATGTCTGTTAAACCAGCAACTATAAAAACGATGGCTGAAATTAAACGCATAAAATCTGTTGTCGCATTTTCTTTAAATAAAAGCCAAGCAAGAACTGGGACAAATAAAATTCTTAAAAATGTTAAAAAGTTAGGAAGATTAAAGTTACTTGCTGTTGAAATGGGATCTGCAACTCGATCTGGAACAGCCGGTTTAATTACTTTTTTTTCTATTTTCTCTTCACCTCTAAATCAGAACCGTTACTGCCAACAATTTCTACTTCTAAGATATCGCCTAGTTTAATATTTTTATCCTTTATATAACTTATTCCGTCAGTTTCAGGGCCTTGTTGCTGAATTCTTCCCGTTATTTCATCTTCATCTATTGATTCAACTAATAATTGAGTGGAAGAACCAATACGTGAATGTGCTTTTTGACTCATTAAATCTTCAGCAATTTCTGTTAACTCTGAAACTCGCTCTTTAATTACTTGTTCATCAATTTGATTTTTGAAATCAATTGCCTCTGTTCCATCTTCTTTTGAGTAGCCAAAGATTCCAATGGCATCTAGTTGGGCTTGTTCTAAAAATTGTTTTATTTCTTCATATTCTTCTTTTGTTTCACCAGGAAATCCCACAATGAAATTACTTCTAATGCCTGCTTCTGGATTAATTTTTCTTATATTTTCAATTAGATTAAGGAATTCTTTAGTGCTTCCAAATCTTTTCATACGCCTTAAAACATCTGGGTGTGCATGTTGAAAGGAAATATCAAAATATGGCACAACCTTAGGTGTATTTAGAATACTTTCAATTAAGGTGCTTCTGATTTCTGCAGGTTGAAGATAAGAAAGTCTTATCCAAGAAATATCTGATATTTTTGCGATTTCTGGAAGCAAAGTTTCCAGCAATCTAATATCGCCTAAATCTTTTCCATAGCTCGTAGTATTTTCACTTACTAAAAATAGTTCTTTAACTCCATTTTCTGCTAACCACATTGCCTCTTCTAAAATTTCTGTTGGTTTTCGTGATAAATATGCTCCTCGAAATCTTGGTATTGCACAAAATGTACATCTACGATCACAACCTGATGCAAGTTTTAAAGGTGCGACAAATTTTTCATCTAAGCGAAATCTATTAAATTTCTTGGTTGTTTTTTGAGTTCTTTGGGATGGAGAAATAGGTAATAGCAATCTTCTATCTTGGGCAACTGGGGCCTTTGGCTTATTACCTTTAAGGATTTGATTTAACTTTTGAGCTATATCTGAATAATCATCAAAACCTAAAATTGCATCTGCTTCTGGTAAAGATTTTTCTAGTTCTTCCCCATATCTTTCAGCCATGCAACCAAGTGCAACCACTGCTTTGACATTAGATTGTTTTTTCAAATCATTTGCTGCTAAAAGTGTATCGATACTATCTTTTTTTGCTGTTTCGATAAATCCACAAGTATTAACAAAAACTGCATCAGCTTGGTCAGGTTCTTGAACTAGATCAATTCCTGAACTTGATAATTGTGCTGCAATTTCTTCACTGTCAACCTCATTACGAGCACAACCTAAAGTAATGATTGCAACTTTTGTTGACATTAAATCCTAACTAAATTTATGATTTATATTTGATTATTAACTATATTTGAATTATTTATTGAACTGGACCCTCTGGCCCAAATTCAACTCTAACTACTTCGCCATTACCGCCAGCTTTACCTAAAACTTGGCCGTTAACTGTTAAGTTCAATGCACCAGCATTTCCGAGTAAAAGTTTTACTCCATCAACACTTCCAACTCTTTGCTCTTGACCGTCTCTAATTATTCCTTCAAATAATTCAACGTCATTGATATCTGTTGCTCGAACCCAACTGCTTGCTCCACTTGCTTGAATCAAAACATCTACGCCGATAGAAGGGACTGCTGCGGTTAAATTTTCATTTTCAGATTTATTTGTTGAAACTTGTGGTGTAGGTGTGGCCATTGTTTCTTCCGCGACGACATCACTTGTTGGCGAATTAATTGTAGAAACAATTACTGAACCAATAGAAATTAAAGTAATAACAGCAAGTGCACCTGCCATTAATACAGACCAATTTGTTCCAGATCTGACTTTAAATTTTTCTACTGGATTAAATAATCCACCGCTTAGTTTAAAACTCGAAGCTGAGGACAGATTATTTTCAAGAGACTGAGTTTCAAAATTTGCAACCGGAAGATCCGGATCTGGGATGTCATCAGAATTTTTTGGATAAAGTGACATCAATTCATTTACATCTAATCCTAAGAATTCTGCCATGGCGCGAATATGTCCACGCACATAAACATCTGCACCAACTTGTGCAAAATCATTTTTTTCAATTAATTTTAAAAGTGATTCTCTGACTCTAATTTTTGTGGAAACTTCAGAAAGTGATAAACCTTTACTCTCTCGAGCAAAACGTAAACGTTGCCCAATTGAATCTTGCATTTAATCACCTACTTTAAAAAATGTAATTCTAAATTCTTCTAAATAATTTACTCGCCAGAGAAAATGTGAAAAACCAAGAATTAAGTTGTCTTTTTAAGGATAGCCTGTCCGGATTAAGTATGTAAAACCCGGATTTTTAACTAGCGACTTCTCCTCGTAACATGGCCAATGTTTGAACCAAAAGTTCAGGTTTTATCAATACTTCTCGGGCTCTAGATCCTTCGTTTGGCCCTACGATTCCTCTATCTTCCATAAGGTCTATTAATCGTCCAGCTTTTGCAAATCCAACTCTTAATTTTCTTTGCAACATTGAAGTTGAACCTAATTGAGTTGAAACGACTAATTCTGTTGCTGCAAGTAATAAATCAAGATCATCGCCAATATCATTTTCAATATTAGATTTCATTTGTTGAACTTGTAATACATCATCTCTATATTCAGGTTCACCTTGATTTGTCCAATGAGAAACAATTGTTCTAATTTCACTTTCAGAAACAAATGCTCCTTGAATTCTTGTCGGTTTAGATGCACCCATAGGTAAAAATAGGCCGTCTCCTTGACCAACTAATTTTTCTGCACCTGGTTGATCCAAAATAACTCTGGAATCTGCCAAACTTGCAGTTGCAAATGCTAAACGACTTGGCACATTTGCTTTTATTAATCCTGTTACTACATCAACACTTGGTCGTTGAGTTGCGATAACTAAATGAATACCAGCTGCTCTTGCTAATTGAGTAATTCTTACAACTGCATCTTCAACATCTCGAGGTGCAACCATCATTAAATCTGCTAATTCATCAACTACAACTAATAAGTAAGGATAAGGATCAACTGAATCCTTGTCCCCAATTGGATTTACTTTTCCAGCTTTAACTGCTTTGTTGTAATCATCTATATGTCTAAATCCGTGGGCATGTAATGCGTCGTATCTAACTTCCATTTCTTTTACAACCCATTGCAACACTTCTGCTGCCTTTTTAGGATTTGTCACAATTGGAGTAATTAAATGTGGCACACCAGCATAAGCTGATAATTCGACACGTTTTGGATCAATCAAAATCATTCTTACTTCATTTGGTGTTGAGCGCATCAAAATAGAAGTGACTAGTGAATTTATGCAAGAAGATTTACCGGCACCAGTAGCACCTGCAATTAATATGTGTGGCATTTTGGCAAGATTTGCACAAATTACTAAACCTTCAACATCTTTTCCAAGTCCAACAACTAAAGGATGCTTTTCTTCATTGGCAACATTTGAATTTAATAAATCAGATAAGGCAACAAGTTCTCTATCAGAATTTGGTATTTCAACACCAATTGCAGATTTTCCAGGAATTGGCGAAAGAATTCTTACATCTGCACTTGCCACGGCATAAGCAATGTTTTTACTTAAAGCTGTTACTCTTTCAACTTTGACAGCTGGTCCTAGTTCTACTTCATAACGTGTAACAGTTGGTCCTCTAGAAAAACCTGTAACTGTTGCATCAATATCAAATTGTGAAAAGACTCTTGTTAATGAATCAACCACTCCATCATTTACTTTACTTTTTAGCTTTGGAGTAGGCCCTGCTTTCAAACTTGTAGCTGGAGGTAGTTTGTAAGTTTTATCTGCTTTTAAAGTCATTTGTTTAACTACTGGTTTAACAGAAGGTTTATTTTCAGAAACTAAATTTGCATTAATTTTTTGAATTGGTTGCGTGGAATCAACTTCTGTAATCACTGAAATTGGCTGAGTTGAATCAATATCTTCAATTATTTGATTTTCTTGAATAACAGGTGATGCTGCAAATGGCTCATCATCTACTAAAGTTTCTAAATCTTCTTCTACATCTTTTGATTGCCATTTACTTA
>JBEAYY010000034.1:0-6574 GCA_041170365.1 Actinomycetota bacterium | reverse complement strand
TACAGAAGTTTTCTTTTTCATTTTCTCTTTCTATCTTAAATTTTTAGGGCCATTTCGCAATTTAACTCGCGAAATGGCCCTAAAGCTTTTTAGCCAAACAATTACTTAACTAATTAATTACCAGCTAAGTGGATTGAATGGTGATGGTGCAGGAGTTTCTGCTGCTGGTGCAGCTGGTGCTGCAGCCTTTGGAGCAGATTTCTTAGAAGATTTCTTTTTTGAAGCCTTCTTCTTTGTAGCTTTTTTCTTTGAAGATTTCTTTGCAGATTTCTTCTTAGCTACCTTCTTTTTGGTAACTTTTTTCTTAGAAGATTTCTTTGCAGATTTCTTCTTTGCTACTTTCTTTTTTGCTACCTTGCGTTTAGCACTCTTTTTTGGAGCGCTTTTCTTTGACTTCTTACGTGCTGCCACTATTCCTCCGTACGGGGTGGAAATTACTGCATTTATTCTCGCACTATATAGATCCATAAATACAGCCAGACCCTAGTTTTTTTCTGGGCAAATCTGCACCTTCAACCCACAATTTCGTGCGTAATTTCCAGGCTAGAAAGCAAGGCCTACAAAAACGTGTTACCTTGAAAATAGGAGGAAATAAAAAGACCTCTGAAAAAGCAGTTCTTCTAAAGGAGACAAAGAAAAAAGATGGAATCTAGAAATCCAGTTATACGTCGTTATGCCGACTTTCAACAACCTGGATCTGTTTTAAATAACAGAGGTGGCAACGACAGTTCAATTCTTACTTCAACGCCAGTTGAACAAACACAAGAAAGAACTTTTCCTGGTGTAACACCAGCTAAGCCTGGCGAAAGAGTTGTAACTATGGATGACGTAGTTATGAAATCTTTTGTCATGTTAGGACTTTTACTTGTTGGTGCATTTGTTGGTTGGAATGCTCCAGGATTAGCAATCATGGCTGCAATTGCAGGCTTGGTTCTTGGTTTAGTAAACACATTTAAGAAAAATGTTTCACCAGCTCTAGTTATTGCTTATGCATTAATGCAAGGAGTATTTGTTGGTGGAATTTCTTACATCTATCAAAACTTGATTGTTGCTGATGGATCAAACATCGTTGGTAACACAATCATGAGCACCATCGTTGCTTTTGGCACAATGTTGTTCTTATTTAGATCAGGAATCATCAAAGTTGATGCGAAATTTACTCGCATGATGATGGTGGCAATGATTTCTTATTTGGTTATCGCTGTTATTTCATTAATTGCTGCATTCATGGGAGTTGGAAATGGATGGGGCTTTTATGGCGTTGGTGGAATTGGAATCTTGCTTGCACTATTTGGTGTAGGTCTAGCCACATTTTCATTAATGCTTGATTTCCAAGCAATTCGTTCAGCAATCACTATGAATTTGCCTGAAAAAGAATCTTGGAGATTAGCTTTTGGATTAACCGTAACTTTAGTTTGGTTATATCTAGAAATGCTACGTCTTTTTGCAATCATTGCAGGAAGAAGAGAATAACAAAAAATAATTATATTAAAGGGGCCAAGAAATTGGCCCCTTTAATTTTTTAAACCATACTTGGGAAAAAAACTCCAGTTCTTGCATGGCAATCGTAACCATTGGGATTTTTCTTTAAATACTTTTGATGGTAATCCTCTGCTTCAAAATATTCATGATCCTTACTTGGGATAATTTGAGTAGTTATTGAACCAAAGCCTTCTTTTTTAATAGCTTCTTCATATATATTTTTAGTAGTTTCAGCTTCTTGTTTTTGTGATTCATTTTCATAAAAAATCACACTGCGATATTGAGAGCCAATGTCGTTTCCTTGACGATTTCCTTGAGTTGGATCATGAATTGTCCAAAACATTTCTAATAGTTGACGATAGGAAACTTTAGATGGATCAAAAATTACTTTTACAGCTTCTGCATGATTTGTAGTTCCTGTGCAAACTAATTCATAACTTGGATTTTTTACATTTCCGCCCATATAGCCAACACTTGTTTCTAACACTCCTTCTGTTTGCCAAAATCTTCTTTCAGCACCCCAAAAGCAACCTAATGCAAAATAAGCAGTTTCTTTCACTTTCAAATCTCCTAACACTTACTCTCTATTGTGCTTTAAAAAATAGATTTGCGCCAATTATTTATTTGTTTTTGGTTTTGTCTCAGGCATGATACTTGAGAAAAATACTGCTAATAAAGAAATTGCAGCTCCTGTTAAAAATGCAGCAGCAAATCCAAGGGAATCAACTAAACTTCCAGCAACAATTGGTCCAATAATGGAACCAAAATCACTTGTCATTTGAAATGCAGCAACTACTGGTCCACTTTGTTTTCCACCAGTTACATCGCCTACCACTGCAGCAGGTGCAGATCCCATAAAAGCAGCACCAATTCCTGCAATTGCCATTGAAGCTAAAAATCCTAATGGTGTTTCAAAAATTACTAAAACTAAAACAGAAACAAATAAAGTACTTGTTCCAAAAATCATAGATGGTTTCCTACCATTTAAATCTGTTGCTTTTCCAGCAAAAGATAGAAATGCAGCTTGGGTAATACTTGTTGCTAGAAATCCTAAACCAATTAATGAAGGACTTGATTGTAATTCTTCAACCACAAATATTGGAATAATTGAAGATCTAATTCCAAATGAAACAAAACCAGTAGCAAGATTAACTGATAAAGCAGCAGCATAAGCTCTATTTTTTACAGCATTGACAAACAGTTTTAATTGATTCAAAACTTTAGATTTTTCTTTTTGTTGACTATCTTTTTTCTCATGTTTATTTAAGAAAAACGCAGAAGCAGCAGCTGCAAATAAAAGAGTAAAAGAGTAAACAAAAAATGGTGCGCGTAAAGATATTGCAATAACAATGCCGCCAACTGCTGGACCTGCTAATCCACCAATTAGAAATCCACCTTGAAAGGCAGCAGCTGCTCTTCCTCTTTGATCAGCTGACACAATGCGCAATAAAAGTGAAAAAGATGCCACCGAAAACATGGTGCTACCTAAACCACCTGCACCACGAAGAACGAGTAAGTGCACAAAATCATTTGCAAGACCTGCAAAAAAACTTGATAAAGAAACTATTAATAATCCAATTGTTAAAACATTTCTTTCTCCAAATTTGTTAACCCAATAACCCGCAAGAGGTGCGGAGGCAAATCTCATAAGAGCAAAAACTGAAACCACAGAACTAGCCGCAAAAGCTGTCACGCCAAAGGATTTAGCAAAAACTGGAATTGCTGGTGCAACTATCCCAAAACCAATTGCAACAAAAAAAGCTATTAAAGCAATGATTGCTACTTCATTAGGAAGACCTCGAAGCCAAGGGTTATGTCTAATTTTTCTTGCTAAGCCATGAAATAAAGTCACAATGGACTAAAGCCTAGGGCTTAGGTGGTTTAAACTAAATCAGATAGTCACTTTAAAGATTTGAAATCTTTTGAAATGGAGAGAAAAATGTCAGAAAAACATTTAGTTTCTCTTTCTGACATTGAACAAGCATCTAAGCGTTTAACAGGAATTATCAGACCAACTGTCATGGTTCATGCTGGTTGGCTTGAAAGACAAATCAATCAACCTGTTTATTTAAAACCAGAAAATCTTCAACGTGCAGGTTCTTTCAAAATACGTGGCGCATATAACTTGATGTCACAACTTTCTGAAGCTGATAAGAAAAAAGGTGTGGTTGCAGCAAGTGCTGGAAATCATGCCCAAGGTGTGGCTTTAGCTGCTCAACTTTTGGGAATCAAATCAAAAGTTTATATGCCAGTTTCAGCTTCAATTCCAAAAGTTTTAGCTACTAAAGGATATGGCGCAGAAGTTAAATTTGCTGGAGACACAATTGATGTTTCAATTGCAGAAGCGAGAAAAGATAGTGAACAAACTGGTTCTATTTTTATTTCCCCTTTTGATCATCCTCATATTGTGGCAGGACAAGGAACTGTTGGTTTAGAAATAATTGAACAATTACCTGAAGTGAAAACTGTTTTAGTTTGTACAGGTGGTGGCGGTTTAATTGCTGGATCTGCATTAGCAATAAAACAAAGAAATCCAAAAGTAAAAGTTATTGGAGTACAAGCAGAAAATGCTGCAGCTTATCCTCAATCTTTAAAAGAAGGAAAACCTGTTGCTTTAAAAACTATGAACACCATGGCAGATGGTATTGCTGTAGGAAAACCTGGTGATGTTCCATTTGCAATCATTAAAGATTATGTCGATGAAATCATCACAGTTTCTGAAAATGAATTATCAATTGGCCTTCTTCAAACTTTAGAAAGAGGAAAGCTTTTGGTTGAACCTGGAGGCGCTGCAGCAGTGGCCGCATTTATTGCAAATCCAAAAGCATTTGAAGGCCCAGTTGCAATTGTTTTATCAGGTGGAAATATTGATCCACTTTTATTGGAAAGAATTATGCAAACTGGCCTTGCAGCCGCAGGACGATATTTAACTGTTCGAATCAGAATTAAAGATAAACCTGGTTCTTTAGCAAAATTATTATCAGAAATTGGTTCACTAGGAGCAAATATTTTGGATGTTTTCCATTTAAGAACAGATCCAATGCTTGCTTTAGATGAAGTTGCGGTAAACATCACAATGGAAACTAGAGGCCAAGAGCATGAAACAGAAGTTTTGCAAAGAATCAAAGCCTTGGGCCACGAAGCACAAGTTCAGTAATACAACTAAGATTAAATTAAATCATTTTTCAGGAGAATTAATTGAGTATTGCTATTGAGGCAAATAATTTAGTCAAACATTATGGCGAAGTGAAAGCTTTAGATGGATTAAGTTTAAAAGTTGAACAAGGAAGTGTTTTTGGTTTACTTGGCCCAAACGGGGCAGGAAAAACCACCACCGTAAGAGTTTTAACAACACTTTTAACACCAGATTCTGGATCAGCTTTTGTTTCTGGAGTGGATGTAATAAATGATCCAGTTCATGCCAGAGAAATCATGGGTTTATCAGGACAAAATGCGACAGTTGATGAAAATTTAACAGGTGTTGAAAATTTGATCATGCTTGGAAGATTATTTAGATTACCTCGTAAAGAAGCAAATGAAAAAGCTATTGAATTATTAGAAAGATTCAATTTAACTGATGCCTCAAAAAGAATAGTTAAAACTTATTCAGGTGGAATGCGCAGAAGACTTGATTTAGCTGCATCTTTGATTGCAAATCCAAATATTTTATTTTTAGATGAACCAACTACTGGATTAGATCCAAGATCACGCATAATGATGTGGGATGTAATAAAAGGATTAGTTTCCTCTGGAACCACAGTCTTATTAACCACTCAATATTTAGAAGAAGCAGATCAATTAGCAGACAAAATTGCGGTGATTGATAAAGGAAAAGTTATTGCTCAAGGAACTGCTGATGAATTAAAAACCCAAGTTGGGGGAGAAAGAATTGATGTCGTGGTTGATGAAACCAAAGCACAACTTGCAGCAGATGCACTAAAAAATATTGCCTCAGGACCTGTAGTTATAGAAGGAGAGCATGTTCAAGCACCAGTTACAGGTGGTGGAGTCAAAGTTGTTGATGCAGTTCGCGCTTTAGATGCAGCCTCAATTGCTATTAAAGAAATTCAATTAAGAAGACCAACCCTTGATGATGTGTTTTTAACTTTAACTGGACATCATGCTGAGGAAGTAAAAGTTGAAGAAGAATTAGTTGATGCAAAAAGAGGTAGAAGATAAATGAGTTCTCGTTCAGTAACTGAAAATTATGCAAGAAAACATGGCAAACTCTATTGGCTATTTCACGATAGTTTTGTAATTACCTGGAGAAATTTATTAAGGTTTAGAAGAAATCCAGAAGTTTTATTTTTTGATGTAGTTCAACCAATTATTTTTATATTATTATTTGCATTCGTTTTTGGTGGAGCAATTGATGTTGGTGATGGAAATTATCGTTCATTTTTAATACCAGGAATATTTGTGCAAACCATTGCATTTGCAGGAGCTTCAGCTGCAATTGGTTTAAATGCGGATATGAATTCAGGAATCATCGACAGATTTAAATCATTGCCGATGAACACATTAGGTGTTTTACTTGGACAAAACTTTGCAGATCTTGCAAGAAGTGTTATCACGTTGTTTATCATGTCTTTAACTGGTCTTGCCATTGGTTGGAGAATTAGTGGTGGATTTGTAAATGCAGTTTATGCATATTTATTACTTTTATTCTTTTGTTTTGCAATGGCTTGGATTGGTGCCACAATTGGTTTATCAGTTTCTTCACCTCAAGTTGCAAGCACTGCAGGATTTGCTTGGTTATTCCCGTTAACGTTTTTATCTAATGCGTTTGTTCCTTCAGAAACATTGCCATCATGGCTAAGAGTTTTTGCTGAATGGAATCCCATTACTTCCATAGTTGCTGCTGAAAGATATTTATTTGGCTACCCAGTGCCAGTTGCACCAGATGCTCCATTTTCTTTGCAACATCCAATATTGACCACCATTATTTGGTTGGTGTTAATTACTGCAGTCTTTATGCCACTTGCTGGAAGAAAATTTAGAAAAGCAACTTCTCGTTAATTTGAGTATGTTTCAACTTTAGTGATTTTAATTTTTACTTCTTTGCCATTAGGTAATGCAAATGATGTTTCAT
>JBEAYY010000033.1:0-3183 GCA_041170365.1 Actinomycetota bacterium | reverse complement strand
TCGGAATTACTGGATTTGTAATTGGATCTACTCCATTATTTTTAATCGCCACAGCGTTTGCTCTTGCTGCAGCATTTTTAAATTCAGTGTTTAATTTTTGTTTAGGATGCGAAATGTATCTATTACTAGTAAAGGCTAGACTTATCAGATGAACCAATTAGCTAAAGATTATTCAGATTTAGGGATAGAATTTGTTGCATTTGTTAATACAAAAAGTGATGCAGAACTTAGTAAACCAGGACCAGAAAATGAATGGTCTGCTGCTTTTGCAATCCATCATTTAGCTGATTTTGAAATCCATTTTGCTTCACGTTTTTTAAGAATCATCACTGAAGAAAATCCTGAAATCCAGTCTTACGATGAATCCTTATATGTAGACAAAACGAACTATGCAACAAGAAATGTAAGAACTTCAATTCAAACAATTGATGCGACAAGAAAACAACTTGGTGAAATATTAGGTGGATTAAGTGATCAAGACTTTGATCGACCAGTAAGGCATGCTGAAAAAGGTCAAATTAAATTGTCAGATTTAATTGGTTATTGCAATAACCACATTAAGAATCATCTAGACCAAGTAAAAAGTACTCTTTAATTTCACATTAATTGGCTTGAATTCTTACCCATTTAATTAAACTTTTTCATTTATTGGCAGACTTCTTCACATGCATAGATTTACCCCAGAAGTTGAAGCACTTGCAAATGAAGTGCTTTCCTACAGTTTGGAAAGACTAAAAAGTGATCCTCCTTTAGATGGTCCTAGAACGAGTGAAGATTTATTTAAAGAAGTTGGAAATACCATCACTGAAAAAGGTTTGGGTGGACAAAAAGCATTAGAAATTTTTACAGAAGTATTAGCAAAAGCATGTATATCTACAGATCATCCAAGAAATTTAGCTTTTATACCTTCAGCGCCTACAGAATATGCAAACCTTTTTGATCTAGTAGTTGGCGCAAGTGCTTTATATGGAGGTTCTTGGCAAGAAGGCTCTGGTGCAGTTTTTGCAGAAAATCAAGCATTGAGATGGATTTCTGATTTAGCAAATTTTCCAAAAGAATCTGGTGGTGTCTTTGTTCAAGGTGGAACCATCGGCAATTTATCAGCATTAGTTGTGGCAAGAGAGCATGCAAGAAAAAAATATAAAGACAATAAAAAATGGGTCATAATTTGTAGCAATCAATCACATTCCTCAATAGTTTCAGCAGCAAAAATTATGGATGTTGAAGTATTTCTTGCAGAACCAAATAAAGAAGGAAAACTAACTGGTGAAATAGTTTTACATTCTTTAAATGAAGTTGAAAAAGATACATATAAAAAAGTCTTTGCCATTGTGGCAACTCCTGGAACGACCAATTTAGGTATTATCGATGAATTAGAAAGTATTGGAAAAATAGCAAATGGAAAAAATATTTGGTATCACGTAGATGGTGCTTATGGTTTAGCTGCACTTTGTGCACCTAGTGTAAGAAGTAAATTTGATGGTGTTGAACTAGCTGATTCACTAATAGTTGATCCGCATAAATGGCTATTTGCCCCTTTTGATGCTTGTGCTCTTATTTATAAAGATCCAAAACTAGCAAAAGAAACACATATGCAAAAAGCTT
This sequence comes from Actinomycetota bacterium, assembly GCA_041170365.1. Classification (GTDB taxonomy): domain Bacteria; phylum Actinomycetota; class Actinomycetes; order S36-B12; family UBA5976; genus ATZT02. Next base: position 1,578 of record JBEAYY010000033.1, on the reverse strand, counting down.
CTTATCTTGAAACTTTGCATGATGATTCCTGGAATCCTTCGGATTATGCAATAAATCTAACTAGAAGAACTAGAGGACTTCCCTTCTGGTTTTCTCTTTCTGCATATGGAACAGATGCCTACTCTGAAGCAATGGAACAAACTTTAACTGTTGCAAAACAAGCTAGTGAGTTAGTTAAACAGCATCCAAATTTAACCCTTTTAATGGAACCTGAATTATCAATTGTGGCATTTGAAAGAAATGGTTGGCAAAAAAGTGATTACGAAAAATGGAGTGAAAAACTACTTCAAGATCAAATAGGTTTTATTCCACCTTCTTCACATAAAAATAAAACAATCTTAAGATTTGCAATTGTTAATCCCTGGACAAAAATTGAAGATATCAAAATAATTCTTGATACTTTGTAATAAAATATACGATTAAAAACCAGGCTCCCTCTTAAAAAATTTAGTCAATCTACTTTTTTGATAGAGAATATAAGGGAATTCCAAGCGCAATTGCAAATGGAATATTGAATAAGGCGTGGTTTGGATAACCAAGAACAAGCGACATCCCAGTGTCGAGAAAAAACCAAAGTATGAGCGAACGAGTAATAAAAGTTCTAGCCCAATCGCTTCCTTCTCTGAGTGGACCTCTAACGATTTGAATCATAAGTAAAGTCCAGCCCGCCATTACAGCGCCTAGTACCATGTAGGGCAGCAAAAGATACTCTTGAAATTTCTGTGTACTAATTAATTCGCTTGGACCAAATCCGAAGAACGAAAACAACTCTCCTGCGATTGATCCAGCAAAAACTAAAAGCAGAGAATATATAAAAACCATTAAAAGCACTATTTCAAGCCATCTAATAGCTTGTTTACTGGATAGCTTTTTTATATAAATTCTAAACAACTCCAGCTTTAATTCCTACGTGTTCTCTAACTTTTGGTGCCACAACATTTCCATATAGTTCAATTGCTTTCATAATTTCTTTATGTGGCAAATATCCAATACTTAACTGCATCATAAATCTATCCATTTTCATATGCTCATGCATTCTAATAATTTTCTCTGTAACTTCTTGAGGGCTTCCAACTCCAATTGCTCCAGTTGGTCCACATTCAAGTTCGAAGTGATCTCTAGTTTGAGGAGCCCATCCTCTTTCTCTACCAATTTGATTCATTGCACGATTATGGCCTGGCCAAAATAAATCTCTAGCTTTTTGCGAAGTTTCCGCTACAAATCCATGAATGTTAATTCCCACAGGTAATATTCCATGACCTTGTTCCATCGAAACTTTTCTGTGTAATTCAACAAGGGGTGAAAATCTGATCGGATCTCCTCCCAATATTGCAATTGCCAAAGGTAAACCTAAGGTTCCTGCTCTTACTACAGATTGTGGAGTACCACCAATAGCAATCCAAATCGGAAGTTTTTCTTGTAATGGTCTTGGATAAATTCCTAATCCATTAATAGGAGCTCGATGTCTTCCTTTATTCCAATTAACTTTTACGTTATCTCGAATATTGAGAAGTAAATCTAATTTTTCAACAAAAAGTTCTTCATAATCTTCTAATTCGTAACCAAATAATGGGAATG
>JBEAYY010000032.1:0-16409 GCA_041170365.1 Actinomycetota bacterium | reverse complement strand
AGTTAAGTGTTTTTGATAATGGAACTACTGGAAATAGAAATCCACGAGTCTTAGTTTTTAAAATTGATGAGAAAAAAATGGAGGCAGAAATCACCAGAGTTGTTACAGGTTCTAGTCAAAGTAGTTCTTATTGCTGTGGCTCTGCTCGAGAATTAGAAGATGGATCTTGGTTAATTAATTGGGGCGGAAAGTTTGATCAATCAAGAGCCACTTTGGCAAATGGTGTTTCAAGTACAGTTTTGCCAACAGGTGTAGCAACTCGCATAATGGTAAGGCCTGCAAATGTGTTTGCATACAGAGTAATTCCTTATTATTTAAAAAATGATCAATTAAATTTATTTAGACAAGACCTAATTAATAGAAATAATTAATTTGAAACTTCCTCTGGGTACAAAGATATTAATTGCAATATTTTTAACAAGTGGTTTTTTTCATATATCTAATCCTGGAGTTTTTGAACCGTTAATTCCGCCTTTTTTAGGTTCAAAATTATTTTGGATTTATTTAAGTGGAGTAGCAGAATTACTTTGTGCTTATGGATTATTGAGAAAAAAATCCTGGGCTCCAAAATTTACAAGTGTTGTTTTAATAATTATTTGGGTAGGTAACTGGTGGTATGCCATTGATGTGACATGGTTTAAAGATTCTTCAATTATTTTAATTATTGGCTCTTGGTTAAGACTTCCGCTGCAAATCCCATTGATTAGATGGGCTTTAAAATCACCTGTTAATTAGTACCTAAATCTTTTAAAGCATTTCCTTGCATTCGATGCATGGTCCATTCCACCATCGGAATTGATCCTTTAGATAAATAGAATTCCCACGCAGGCTTATTCCAATCAAGAACCCACCATTCAAATCTGGCATAACCTTTCTCAACACAAATTTGGGCTAAATGTTTAAGCAAGGCTTTACCCATACCTTGGCCTCGTTTATTTTCTTTCACGTATAAATCTTCTAAATAAATACCATATTTTCCAGTCCAAGTTGAAAAATGCAACATATATAAAGCAAATCCACATATTTCTTTTTCATTTTCTGGATCATCAATAACTACCGCGTAGCAGGCAGGTTGGTTATTGAAAGTATTAGAACCAGTAAAAAGAGCTTCTTCTAAATCAGAAACTGTGGTTAGAACAGCATCTGGATCTTTTTCATAAACTGCTAATTCTTTTATTAAATCTAAGATTTGAGCACAATCTTCAAATCGTGCTGGTCTTATTTCAAAAGGTTTTAGCATCAATTACGAATCGATATTTAACATCACTTGCAACTACACGATCATAAGCTTTATTTATGTAATCAGCATTGATTACTTCAACATCACTAACAATGTTGTGTTTGCCTGCAAAATCTAACATTTCTTGGGTTTCTGGCATTCCCCCAATCATGGAGCCTGCAATTCTTCTTCTTTGACTTAACATTTGGAAGGCATCAATTGGATATGGTTGACCACTTAAACCAACCATGACAATTGAACCATTTAGTTTCAACATATTTAAATATTGATTTAAATCAAGTGGTGCTGAAACTGAATTGATCAGTAAATCAAAATGCATTTTATATTTATCGAAAACACTTTCATCTTTTGTCAAAATAAAATTATGTGCACCCATAGCTTTGGCATCTTGTTCTTTATTTGCAGAGTGAGATAAAACTGAAACTTCAGCACCCATTGCTACTGCAAATTTAACTCCCATATGTCCAAGTCCACCTAAACCAATAATTCCAACTTTTTTACCTGGACCCGCCCCCCAATGTTTAAGTGGTGAATACAAAGTAATTCCTGCACAAAGTAACGGCGCAACTCCTGCCATATCTAAATTGTCAGGAAGTTTTAAAACATAATCTTCATGAACCACAATTGCAGTGGAGTAACCACCTTGAGCAATTGTTTTGCCATCTCTTTCATAACCGTTATAAGTTCCAGTCATTCCTTCTAAGCAGTATTGGTTTTCACCTTTCAAACAGTTTTCACATTTTCTGCAACTATCAATAAAAACTCCAACACCTGCTTTCATGCCAGGTTTAAATTTGGTAACACTTGTTCCAACTTCTTTTACTCGTCCTGCAATTTCATGACCTGGAACCATCGGAAATAAAGCTTCGCCCCATTCTTCTCTAACTTGGTGAATGTCTGAATGACAAATTCCTGCATATTCAATTTCAACTAAAACATCATTTGGACCAAGTGATCGTCTTTGAAATGTCCAAGGAGCTAAATCTGCTTTTGCTTTTTGTGCTGCATAACCTTTTACTTCGATCACTTTTTAAGTCTCCTCAATTATTAATTTGTAGGATTAAGGTTAAATCAAGCATGTTTAATGCGCAAACTCAAGGTAATTCGTTAAGCCTGATTTAGGCTAATTCTTATGACAACAGGTGGATATTCAACAGCACAACTTGAATTAGAAGAAAAGAATTATTCTCTCAACTCATTTACTAACGAAGATGCAATTAATTTAGGTCAAGAATTATTAAAAATAGCACTTTCAAAAAAAGCACCAGTAATTGTTCAGGTTAGAAAATTAGATCAAATTTTATTTCATGCAGCATTAACTGGTTCAAGTCCTGAAAATGATTGGTGGATTAATAGAAAAGTAAGAGTGGTAGAAAAATTTAATCATTCAAGTTTGTATGTTCGAATAAGTTTTGAAGAAAAAAATCAAACCTTTGAAGAACATTCTGGTTTAGATAATGAATTGTATGCAGCTCATGGTGGTGGATTTCCGTTATTTGTTGATTCAAAATTGGTTGGTATTGCATGTGTAAGTGGGCTTCCTCAAGTTGAAGACCATCAAATGTTGGTTGAAGGGTTAAAAAACTTCCTCAAAAAGTGATTGGGTTCACTAAAGAAGTGTCGTAATCCTAGTCACACCAGTAACTCGTGTTACTTTGGAAAGACAAAGAAAATTTAATTAATCAAAGTAGCCCACCAGGAGTTTTTGAATTGAAGAAGTTTAAAAAGTTAGCAATATTTTTATTTTCAATATCTTTATCTCTTTCAATAATTACTCCTTCCCAAGCTGAAGAATTAGCTAATCCTTTATTAGTTCCTGTTAATTCTCAACCAGGTTTAGTAATAAACCCAGTACCAAGTGAAATAGCTTTAGGAACAAAATTTTCAATAAGTGGTGCTATTGATCCTGCAAAGAAAAATGTCACGATTTTAAGACAAACAAAAAAAGGCGATAAGTGGACCACAATTGGTTCTACTAAAACAAAAGCTGACGGAACCTGGAGTATGTCCACCACAGCACCAGTTAAAAAAGCAAAAACAACTTATCGAATTGTTATTAATAATAAAGATAAAGTTAAAAGTGATAATTTTGTTATAAGTTTTAAAAAACCTCAACTAGATTTCATAACACAAAATCCAGCGGTAAGTCCTGCAAATCCGATTGGTTTTATTGGAAAAGTAAATCCTCCAACTCATAAAGTTGGTGTGCAATTACAAGTTTATGATAAGAAAAAAAAGAAGTGGGTAAAAAAAGCTTCTGCAAAAACCGCACAAGATGGATCTTTTAATTTCACAATTAATGCTTCTCGTACGACAACAAAATATAAATATCGAGTAGTTACTACTTCAGGAATTACTGTTGCAACAGAAAGTGATTCACAAGAAGTTTCTGTTGTGCCACGAATTGAAGGACTTGGTCCAAACGGAAGAATTTTAGGAACCGATATTTCACGTTTCCAGGGTGAAGTCGATTTTGCAAAAATGTATGCAGCAGGTGCACGTTATGTATTCATAAAATCTTCAGATGGTGCACCTAACGCAAATGCTCGTGCAATTGCATATTCAGACCCAAGAATTCCTGCTGCTAAAGCTGCTGGATTAATGGTTGGTCAATATCATTTTGCGCAATTACCAAATACAGATGATATGAATTTGATTTTGCAAGCAGCAAATGATCAAGCTGATTTAGTAATTTCAAGATGGAATGCTCATGGTGGATATTCTCCTGGAACTTTGCCTTTAGTTTTAGATTTTGAACAAGCTGGTGTTCCAAGAAATGTGACAGATCCAGAAGCTATTGCATTTGTGAAAACTTTTATGGATAAAGTTACAAATGCAACTGGACGAGTTCCCTTACTTTATTCAAATCCCACATTTTTAAAAAATCATTTGTATGGAGATCCAACACTTGCAAATTATCCATTGTGGATTTCTAATTATTTTGATGTTTCAAATCCAGGGATTTCTCCAAAAGTTGGTTGTATAAATACTGTTTGGACGAAAGAAGGTTGTGTTTTGCCTTGGGTATTTTGGCAATATTCTCAAACTGGTCCGGGTAGAGATTTTGGAGTAAGTAGTAAACATATTGATTTAAATGTGTTCTCAGGAACTGCAGAAGAATTATTGGCTCTAGCTGGTTATCCTGCGGCAACTTAACAGTTAATCGCAAATGAAAAAATTAACTCATTGGCGCAAGACTTTAATAGCAAGTTTTATTCTTTCTCTAATTTCTAATCTAATTTTTATTTCACCAAGTAAAGCAATTCCTAATGAATGGATCATTGTTGGTTCAGGCTGGGGCCATGGAGTTGGTTACAGCCAATATGGGGCTTTAGGACAAGCACTGGATGGCAGAAGTTGGCAAGATATTTTGAATCACTATTACCCAGGTTCAGTTTTAGCTGATGCGCCAGCGGATAAACAAATAACAGTTGGGTTAAGTCAAGATAAGTTAGCAGTATTTGTTCGTTTAGATAAATCTTCGGATGATGCGCAATTAGAAATGTCCATTGATGGAAATCCTGTTGCAACTATTGCTCCAGGAGTAATTATTCGAATTGAAGGAAATGGTGCTTCGGTTGTCACAAGTGGTGGTGACGATGGAAGAAGTGAAAGTAGAGGTTCTGGGAAAAAGATTTCTTTTAGAATTTCAGCAGGAACTGGAGTAATCAATACAAGTAGTGGAACTTCAGATTCAAATCCAAATTCCTTATTAAATTCCCCAGGGCACAGATATAAATATGGAACTTTAAATGTTGTTTTTGGTGGAGATAATGATGGCAGATCTGATCTTTACACATCTTTAACTATGCGATTAGCAGATCAATATTTATTAGGTATTGGTGAAATGAGTTCTTCTTGGCCAAAAGCAGCACTAGTTTCTCAAGTTGTTGCTTCAAGATCTTATGGTTTAGGAAAAATAAATGAGGGTTTAAAAGGTAATTGTGGATGTCACGTTTATAACAATTCTTCTGATCAAGTTTATGTAGGTGCTTCAAAAGAAAGTAGTAATTGGAATGATGCGGTTAGTTCTGCTAATTCAAATTCAGGCCAACCTGCAATTTTAACTTTTAACGGAAAAGTTGTTACTGCATATTTTGCATCTTCAACAGGTGGAAGAACAATGTCAACAAAAGATGCCTGGGGCGGAAATGTTTTGTGGAGCCAATCAGTTGATGATCAATGGTCATTAAATGCAAGAAATCCAAATGCAAGATGGGGTGTTCGAATGAGTCAAAGCGCTATGGCTTCAGCTCTTGGATTATCAAACGTGGCAACAATTGATGTAGTTGAAAGATTTATAAGTGGTGCTGCAAAAACAATTGTCGCAAAAGATTCAAACGGTTCAAGTGTGACATTAACTGGAAGAACTTTTCAAGCAAGAATGAAATTAAAATCTACTTACATTGTTGGCGCAGTAGATATTGCCTTAGCAGATACTTTAGGTGGCATTCCAACCCAAAGTGGTTTTGATGAATTTGCCTATCGTGCCCAACAAGCTGCAGCAGATATTGCATTATTAACTCCACAATATAAAGCAGCAAGTGAAAAAGCAGATCAAGCAAAAGCACAAACAGATGAAGCAAGAAAGAAATATTTAAATATCAAAAATGAAATTGAAAAAGCAAAAGATGAACTAGCAGCAATTATTTCAGATATTGAATTAAGAGAAAAAGAAGCACTTAATGCTCAATCTCAAGTAGCAGATTCAATAAGAATTTTGTATATGCAAGGATCTTTAGAAACTATTTCAGTCTTATTGAACTCTGCTTCTCCTACTGAATTTACAGAGAATTTAGTTAATTTAAGTCTTTATGCAGAATCTCAAGATCGAGTAATGAAGAAATCCATTGAATTAATTAAATTACTAGAAATACAAAAACAAGAGGCAAATAAGAGAAAAGATGAATTAGAAGAGCTATTAAAAGAGGCTAATTCAGCGCTTAATAATGCAAAATCTGTGCTGAAAGAGGCCCAAGTAGCAGAAGAAAAATTAAAGAAACTTATTGAAGAAAAGCAAAAAATAATAGATGCTTATAACAAGAGTAAAAAATAAAAGGGGAGTTCTTACTACTTGTTAGTTGCAAAACCTGTCAAATTAATAGCTAACCAATTTGACCACTTCTATAAAGGTGGGAATCGAATTGGGAAATTAAGAAATGGGCCAGGTGGTCCAATGCGCCCTGAGGAATGGCTGGGCTCAACTACAAGTCGTTTTGGAAGTGACAATCAAGGCTTAACTGTTTTAGAAGATGGAACCACTTTAAAAGAAAGTGTTTTAACAAATCCTGAATCTTGGTTAGGAAAAGCTCACGTAGCAAGATATGGTTCCAGCATTGAATTATTAGTTAAATTATTAGACCCAGAACAAAGACTTCCAGTTCACTTTCATCCAAAAAGAAATTTTTCAAAACAACATTTAGGGGTACCGCATGGAAAAACTGAAGCATGGATTGTTTTAGATGCGCCAAAAGATGCTTGGGTGGGATTAGGTTTTTCTAAAAATATGTCTTTATCAAAAGTTAAAACTATGGTGGAAAATGAAGACACAACTGGATTAATAAATTCACTTAATAAAAGAAAAGTAAAAAAAGGAGAAGGAATTTTAGTTCCAGCTGGAATGCCTCATGCAATTGCTGAAAATATTTTTATTTTAGAATTACAAGAACCTACAGATTTTTCTATTCTTTTAGAATGGGAAGGTTTTGCAGTTGATGGGAAGAAAGATGGTCATTTAAATTTAGGTTTTGACTTAGCTCTTCAAGCACTTGATTTAAATGCTTTAGAAAAATCAGATTTAGAAAAATTAGTTGTAGCAGAAAATTCTGATTCAACTTTGATGCAAAGTATGCTTCCTGTTCAAGCAGATCCTTACTTTAGGTCACATTTAGTAAAGCCAAATAATGCAACTATTGAATTTCCACCAGGTTTTTCAATACTTTTAGCAACTGATGGCATTGGAATTATCAGCACAGAAAAACATGGAAACTTTGAAATTAATAAAGGAGATGTTTTCATTATTCCTTTTGAATCAGGCGGTTGGTCTATTAGTGGAAAAATTCAAGTTTTGTTATCTAGACCTCCTGCACCAGATGCCCCAATGGCGTCTTTATAAATAATTTTATTAATAAGATAAGTTAAGAAAAAATGACTTTAACTCATACGCCTTTAAAACTAAATAATTTATCAATTTCTTCAGGTATTGCCATATTCGCAATAATGGGAGGTTTTACTTCTTCTTATGGAGTGATGGTTCCATTTTTTAGAGATAAATTTTCGTTAAGCCTTGGCCAAAGTGGATTTATTTTTTTCATTCATGGAATAACAGCACTTTTAGGCGTAGTACTTGGCACATTTACAGTTTCTAAATTCAAAGCATCTTTAGTTGGTGGTCTTGGAGTTCCAGTTATGGGACTTGGAGCTTTATTAATTGGTTATGCAAATAACTGGAACATAACTTTATTTGGAGTTGGAATTGTTGGAATTGGTTTCGGGGCATGTGATGCCACAATTAGTCAATTTTTATCTAGAGGTGGTAGTACCAAGGCTGTAAGGCTTGTAAATATTTTAAATGCAGGATTTGCTCTTGGTGCAGTAGTTGGACCAGTTTTAATTGCTTGGTCAGTACCTGAAGATTTTAATTTATTACTTTTAGTTTGGGCTTTAGTGTTTTTTATCATTGGATATTTATTTATAAGTAATACAAAAGGTTATTTAAAAAGAGATCACTCGAAGATAAAACCTGATGGACACAAGTTTGTTTTTTCAATGTTATTAGCAGGAATCTGTTTTTATGTTGGTGTTGAAGTTGGAGCAACAGGTTGGATTCCTACCTACATGATTGATAAGAATTTTTCTGCGCAAATTGGAGCAAGTGCTTTAGCAATATTTTTCTTAAGTTTAGCGGCAGGAAGAATCGTAATTTTACCTTTGGCAAAAAAGTTTTCGCCAACAGAAATTGTTATTGCATCTTGTGTTTTGATAATTATTAGTGTTTCCTTTATAGGCCTTACAAATTTTGCTCTCATAGGCTTTGCCATTATGGGTTTTGTTTGTGGCCCCGTTTTTCCCACAGCGATGGTTTGGGCAGTAAGAATTAATCCAGGAGATCCAAGGACTGCAGGTTTTATGATGTTTGCAGCTATTTTGGGAGCCACAATTTCTCCATCTTTGATGGGAATAATTATGGATTCAACTGGAACAGATATTTTTCCATGGTTATTAATGGTTCCAGCTTTAATTTCATTTTTAGTTTATGCAATTGCAGCAAAACAAAAAATTGCTGAACATATTGAACATCACTAAATATCTAGTGATTTAATCGCTTCGTTAAATTCCTTTATTTTTATTTTTATTTGATCTTTGTTTAAATTTAAATGTTCCAAAATTGTGAATCGATCTGGTCTAGTTGTTGGTGCTTTATCAATAATTTCTGTAAATTCTTCGTCATTAAAACCTAAATCAATATGGGTTAAAGGTAAATCATGTTGGGCAAGGGCAAAAGCTAATTCATCAAAATTTTCTTGCCCATCTCTTAAAAATGTGGCAAATAAAGCACCAACCCCAACTTGTTCACCGTGTGGCTTAGTTCTATCTGGATATAAAAGATCAATTGCATGAGAAATTTCATGACAAGCCCCACTGCATGGTCTACTTGTGCCAGCAATACCCATGGCAATACCTGATAAAACTAAAGCTTCAGAAAGAGCAATTAAAAATTCATCACTGCCAATTGAATCTGCTCGTCCTAAAAGTGCTTCAGCACTTATTCTTGCCATTGATGCGGCTAAACCATCCATTTTTTCATTATTAACTTTTACGGCTAATTCCCAATCTTTAACTGCAGATAAATTACTTAAAACATCTCCAATTCCTGCTTTGATAAATCTATTTGGAGCAAGTTTTATTGCATCTAAATCAACTACAACTGCTAATGGCGCATTCACACCAAAAGAACCACGACCACCTTTATCTTCCAAAATACTTACCGGGGATGCAATTCCATCGTGAGCTAAATTCGTGGCAACTGAAATCATTGGTATTTCTAATTTTGTTGCGGCATATTTGCAAACATCAATAACACGACCACCACCAACACCTACGATCGCATCATAATTATTTGTCTTTAATTCATTTGCTAAAGAAATTGCGTCGTTTAAAGAATTTCCTGGAGAAATATAAACTTTTGCATTTGGTGCTATTTTTTTAAGTTTTTCAGAAAACTTTTTACTTCCACCCTCACTCATCACTAAAGCAATATGACCTTTAGCAGAAACTCTTTGATCAGCAAGAACTTGTGTTAAATCTTCAAGAGCACCTTTTCTAATATCTATGTATAAAGGGGTTTCAACCATTCTTTTTAGTAATGACATGCAATTGACCTTGCTTTAGCTAAATCATCGTGATTATCAACTTCAACCCAAGATACTTCGCCTATTGGTTGTAACCCAACTACGCCACCTCGATCAACATATTCTTGATAACCATCTTCATAATAAAGATTTGGATCTAGTCTCCAGGTAGCTTCCAAACTTGCTTCTAGTTCATCTGCTGCATCTGGTTCAACAATTGTTAAACCAATATATTCTCCATAAGCAGAATTTGGATCCATTAATTTTGTTATTTTAGAAAGATTTCCAGCACAATCAACAGTTAATTTCATTTCTTCTTCAGCTAATTTCTTAACTGTATCTACTGCTAATAAAATTGCAGGTCCTCTATTGGAAAGTAAAGTCTCTTCCACTGAATAAGGATGAACTGTGTCACCATTTGCTAACAAAAAACCTTGGGGGAATAGATCTCTGGCACACCAAAGAGAATAAGCATTATTCCATTCTTCTGCTTTGTCGTTGTGAATTAATTCAATAGAAACATTATGTCTAGTTTCTAAATCTTTTTTTCTTTTTTCAACTTCTTGAGATTTATATCCAACAATTATTGCTACATCTTTCAAGCCAACTTTAGAAAAATTACTTAGAGTTAAATCAAGAATTGTAGTTTCATTATCAATTGGGATTAAAGCTTTGGGCAAAGTATCTGTGTAGGGGCGAAGGCGTCTACCAGCACCAGCAGCTAACACCATCCCGATCATTGAAAAATCTCACTTTCCCAATTGTTTGAGTAAAAATACCCTCGTAAATAGTCTTTCACGCATGCTTATTGAAGAAGTGTATTGAGTAGGCTCGTAATCACTATGGCATTTAATTCAAGAAGATTTGATTCCAATCCGTGGTATTTACGCTTACGCAGAATGGCTGGTGCCGCTTATCACGCCTGGATTGCAAATGATCCTGAAGCCATAAATGAATTTAAAGATGTAAAAAATAATTCTTTAAATTTTGAAGTCCTTGCTTATTTTGGAGACGATATTTCTCGTTCATATCAATTACAACAATGGCTTCCAGTTTTTGAAGAATTAAATAAAACACATAAAGTTCAAATTATTTGCAGACAATATCCAACTACTAAACATATTAGAAAATTAACAAGTTTACCGGTTAATTCCGTATATGACTTTTTTACTTTAACTACTTTGATTGAATCTAATAATTATAAAGTTATTTTGTATGTGAATAATTCATTTACAAATTTTCAAAGTATGGCAGCAAAAAGAGCATTCCATGTGCATTTAAATCATGGTGAGTCAGACAAGATGAGTATGACTTCAAGACAAATGTATGCATATGACGTTGTGGCTGTTGCAGGACAAGCTGCAAAAGATCGATTAGCAAATGCTTTGATTGTCAAAGATGAAAATAAAGAAATAGTTATCGGAAGACCTCAATTAGATTTATTGAGTAAACCCTTTGAAGTACCAACGGGCCGAAAAGTTTTAGTTTATGCTCCGACTTGGCATGGCGATCAGGAAGCAAATAATTACACGTCCATCGATATTTATGGTGAAAAAATTATTGATGCCATGTTAAAAGTGCCAAATGCAACAGTTTTATATAAACCTCACCCAAAAATTGTTGCCGCAAAAGCTTTAATTGCCACAAAGCCTCACAAAGCAATTTTAGAAAAATTAGAAAATGCAAATAGTAAAGATAAAGAGGCAAAGCATCAATTAGTTACAGGAGATCCAATGCCAGTTTTGCAAGTTGCGGATTTACTAGTTTCTGATGTATCTGCAGTGACAATTGATTATTTATATTTGAAACCAAACGGTGCAATGCTTATGTGTGATAGAAGAAGTGATACAAAATTATTCAATGAAGTAGCTCCTGTATCAAAAGCAGTAACGATAATAAATAAGGACAATATTTCAAATATTGATAATTTAATACTTGATCACTTGTCAGGAAATTTTGATAGAAGTAGATATCAAGAATTAAGAAATTATTACTTTGGAGATACAAAACCAGGCGAAAGTGTTAAAAGATTTATTGACATGGTCGATTCATTAATTAAAAAACGTGATCAACGTGTGGCTCAAATGCCCACGGTAATTAACTAAAACCCAAGCCGCTTTAGCTCAGTTGGCAGAGCGTTGCTCTCGTAAAGCAAAGGTCTCGGGTTCAATTCCCGAAAGCGGCTCTCACAAAACTAACTAATTGTCCAAATCAGAGCTGAATTTGCCACGCTTTTGCCACCTTTGGTCTTTTGTAGGACAACAAAAACAGACTACCCAACCTTAATCATTCTTAAATTTAAGTCTTTCGTCTGCCGAATTAAGTCTTCCGGAAACTGGTTGTAAATTTCCAACTTTTCCAAAACCAAAAGGTGGCATATTCACATAAACGTTTTCTGATTTACCTGAATCAATTACATATGTCTCATGCCAGATACCGACTGCTGGTGATTTGGCTGCTCTGTTAAAAGCCCTCCATGCAGGTAAGTGCTCTGAATCTGCTGATTTTGCATAAGCTATTAATTTTTCTGAGCTTTCCCAGTACTGAAGCAAAATTGTGGTACGAGCAAACCACATTTGATAAGACTTAAAGCCAAGCTCTCTGTTGATATGTAATTCTTTAAGCATTTTAGGCATCGCCATAAACACTGGAAGCCATTTATGAATTGCAAAAATATTATTTATTCTCATCCCTATCAAAAAAACAACATATGGACTTTCACTTCGAGCGGTCATTCGCTCACGATATATTTTTGGCATAGTTCATTTTATAGATTCATGGCCGTGAGAAGTAAATCAGATGTGCCTTATTTGTACAAAACTTAGGTTTTAAACTTTTAAATGTAAATGGAATTTGAAAAAGTTCTTAACTCACCACTATTAAGCGGCCGGCTCCAAGCTTAGTTAATGTGTTACTCTGCTGACCCCTCCCTTAAAGGCCTTTTATCTTGTAATTTTGTTAAATCTTCACCCAGGTTCAATTCCCGAAAGCGGCTCTCATATGAATTATTAACTTAATTAAGTAGTTTTAAGCGGAATTAATCTAAGTATTGTTGCTCCCCATCCTGTTAATACGTATATAGCAATTAGTAACCAAGAAAGCCAAGGAATCCAAAAAGGAAAACTAAATATAATTCCACCCATTCCTAAAATTAATATGTTTATGGCTATTTCTACCAATCTTCCTTTAAAAGTTCTTCTTGGATCAATTTTTCCGTGACTACTTTGTTTTCTTTTCTCTTTATTTAATATTTTTGCTTGATCACGCATTCTTCCCCAAGATTCTGATAAACCAAATAAGAGTGCCTGAAACGAAATAATATAAATTATGTCTAAAAAAAGGTTATAAATTACTTCTGGAATTATTAATAAACTACTTAAAACTGCCCTCCAGCCACCTTTTCTTACAGAGAATGTTTGTTCAAAAATATATGTAACTAATACAACCAGCCAAATAGGTTCATCCCAAGGAATATCTTCATTTCTAAAAAGTGCCACACTTAAAGCGGTTATATATAAAATTACAAATCCAACACCTAGGTAGGTAATGAATTGTCTAATTAAATAAGGAGCTGTATGGCTATTAATTCCATGGGAGTAAATATTTTCTAAAGCACCTCTTTGCCACCTTCGACGTTGTTTATAAAGACTAAGAAAATTAGGCATCATCGCAGTTTCCACGGTGCATTCTTTTGGTGAAAGAACTCTAAAATTTAATGTTTTAGCACAAAGAGTTAATTCATTATCTTCAGTTAGTGCTTCAATGTCATAAACAGAACTCTTTTTACCATTATTTGGAAATCGTCCTTTTTTTCTTGCTTTGACAATTGCTCTTAAAGTTCGAATATTAAACATTGTGCCTGTGCCGGTAAGAACTAAGGCTCGACCACGTCTTCGACCTAATCTTCGTTGGTATCGAATATATTCATTTGTTTGCAATTGGGCAGCCAATGACCATTTTTCAGGTAAAGCTAAAAAGATGCCACCAACTCCACCAACTGGTTTTTGATTTCTTTTTCGTGGAGCAAATAATGCATGTAAGGCAGATCTAATAAAATTTGGAGACAAAATTGTGTCAGCATCCATCACAAGAATTGAATCTGTTTCATCAAGCATTGGTAAAATTTGATCTAATACTGAATTTAAAGCACCTGCTTTTAAATCTGAATTGTTTTCTGTTTGAACAACATTTACACCTTTTGCAAGTGAAAGAATAACTGTGTTATCTGTGCAATTATCAGCAATAACGATAATTTCATCTGGTGGTCGAGACTGTTGTAATAATGAATCAATTGTGTTTGAAATTCGATTTTCTTCGTTATGTGCAGGCACTAGTGCAATTACAAAAGGATAGATTTGTCCCTCATATAAAGGTTCTAGGGAGTCAATACTTAAATGACCTATATTTTGTTCATTACCTTTTGAATTATCTAAATAACTTCTTACTTTTTGTCTTGCTGAAATTTTTTCTACTACAGATTTAATTGCTTTCTTTTTTTTGACTTTCTGCTTTCTTATTTTTTGTTTAGTCAAAAGTTAATTTATTCATCATTTTTTACCAAATGTGTAAGGCTAGGATGTTCTGAGTCTCGAGTTACAATTGCTCTAGCAACCTCAATAATGTGGCAATTGGCTTTTTCACTAGCTTTTCTGATTCTTGCTAACGCAACATCGGCAGTAACTTCAAAACGTTGCGAAATCATACCTTTGGCTTGTTCCACAATATTTCTTTCTTCAATTGTGAAATATATTTTTCGGGCAACAATTTCTAGATCAATAATTGGATCCAGTTGAAGCAGTGAAAGAGTTGCAGCATCTGCCAATGTTTGAGCAACTAGAATTCGTTCAGAATTTAATTCAACTTGCGCAAAAAGATTTAAAGCACCTAAAACCAATCCTTTAGATCTAAGAGGCAGCGCATATGTTGCTTTAAAACCATGTTTTCTAGCTAAAGCTGAATAACGTGGCCAAGGTCCATTTTCGTCAAGTTTTGTATCTGAAATAGCTTCGCCATTTTTACAGCATTCAAAACAAGGACCTTCTTCATTTTGAATTTGGAATAAATCAAGTAAGTGAGCAGATGGGCTTGATGCCGCGATTACTTGAAGCACCCCTGATTGATCTGTGATTAAGATTCCACTTGCTTTTACAGGTAATACCTCAACACATCTTTCTGAAAGCATAGATAGAACTTCGTAACTATCTTGTCCCCTTGACAGTGATTGAGCTAGATCAACAAATGTTCTAGCTAAACTCCCAGATTCAGGAAGTGTTGGTATTACCTTGCTTGTTACCGCATTCATTTTTATTCCTCCATTTCTATTTTTCGATTAACAATTAGATTTGCCACTTGTGTAAGTGGTAAATCAGATTTATAGGCATATGCTCTTATACGAACCATGGCTTCAATAATGGAAATATTCAATTTTTCTGCAACCATTCCTGAAGCTAGATGAAGTAAGGACTGATCTTGCTGCGCAATTCCAAGAATTTGTTGTAAATCTGGTTCTTTTTGTCCAGAGAATTCTTGAATCAAGTAGTTACTGGTCAAAGTGCTAAGTGTTATTCCATCAACATATTGATCAGGTGAAATTTCAGTTTTATTTTTGCGATAAGCACTTAATACACCGATTGATGAATTACCTATTCTTAGTGGGAAAGCAACCATTGAATGAACACCTTTTTTATCTGCAACAGGTGCAAATATTGGCCAAGTTTTTTGATCCCGTTTTGATGAAAAATTATGCGCAGATATTGGAGTTAAAGAAGTTGAAGCGTCAAAAGTGGGGCCCTCCCCATATGTAAATTGCTGTTCATCTAAAAATGCAAATTCTTTTTTAGAACTAATCTCAGAAGTCAATACATGATTGTGAAAAATTGATAAGGCAATTCCATCTGCACCAAGTAAATCAATGCCTACATTACAAATTCTTTCTGACAAGGGAATCTTTTTATTTGGCTCTTGCAGCATCGCTGCGATTTTTACCATACGGCCTTCAAACACAATTAAAACTGTCTATGTAAACAAATCTATCTAGCATCGGGACACATTTTCTGAGAACTGGTCTAACCGATGCCAAGGTGACATCAATAATCAAATTTTAGCACTGAAATTCTTAAAATTCTAAATTATTATCAAATTCGACGGTCTTGGTAATTATCCGAGTTTAATTGTTCAAATTGTGATAAAAACGACAACTGGACTTTTAGATTTGCTACCGTTTTGCCACCAAATTAGATTCACTTTATTCCTCACAAATTTAAGGTTTGTGAGATTAATATCGAGTCACTTTTTACTCTCGTAAAGCAAAAGTCTCGGGTTCAATTCCAGAAAGTAACTCGTTAAAAACTTTAAAAAAGAAGAAAATCCAAAAATACGATATCTTTATATCTTGATTAGAAACGGCGTGACATGACTGAACAACAAAAATACACACTTGTCAAAAAATTAGAAAATCTTGAAATCCGCAAATATCAAAAATGCACAATGGCCACAGTTGAAATTAATGCCGATTATGAAGCAGCAGGTTCTATTGGATTTAGACCATTAGTTACCTATATTTCTCAAAATAATATTGCCATGACTGCACCGGTATTGCAGCAAAAAACTAAATCAGATACTTGGCTTGTTTCATTCGTAATGCCTGAAGGCATGCAACTTTCGGACTTACCAGTCTCACCAAATTTAAATATCAAACTTCATGAAGTTGAAGAATATGTTGCAGCTGTTTTGATATTTAAAGGTATTACTTCAAAACAGAAGATAAGAGAAAAAGAGAGTGAATTAAAAGAATTAGTTAATAAATATAAATTAAATTC
>JBEAYY010000031.1:0-42113 GCA_041170365.1 Actinomycetota bacterium | reverse complement strand
TGACAAAACCAGTTGCAGGCACTAATGAATTTGCACCACTTGTTGCAAAAGCCTATGTCACAGAATTAAGAGATTTATTGCGCGGATTAAAAGTTTCTGATGTTCGAATGGAAGAAGGATCTTTGCGTTGCGATGTGAATCTTTCTTTGACTCCAAAGGGAAATAAAGAATGGGGCACAAGAACAGAAACTAAAAACGTTAACTCACTTCGAAGTGTGGAAAAAGCAATCAGAAGTGAAATAGAAAGACAAGCAGTCGAGCTTGATAAAGGTAACAAAATTAAACAAGAAACTAGACATTTTCAAGAAGATACAGGTTCTACAAGAAGTGGAAGAAGTAAAGAAGTAGCAGAGGAATATAGATACTTTCCTGAACCAGATCTAGTACCAATTGCTCCAGATAAAAACTGGATTGAAAAATTAAAATCTGAACTTCCAGAACAGCCTTCAATTAGAAGAGCAAGACTTGCCAAAGAGTGGGGCTTTACTGATTTAGAAATGAGAGATGTTTCTACTTTAGGAGCAGTTGATTTAATTTCTGAAACTATTTCAAAAGGAGCAACACCTGCAGCTGCAAGAAAGTGGTGGGCAGGAGAATTAGCTAGAAGAGCAAGTGAATCAGGAATTGAATTAAGTAGCTTAAAAATCAAACCAGAAGATGTGGCAAGAATTGATCAATTAGTAAATGATGGAAAATTAACCGACAAATTAGCTCGTCAAGTAATCGATGGAATTTTACTTGGAGAAGGAAATCCTGACCAAGTTATGGAAAAAAGAAAATTGGTTGTAGTTGCAGATGATTCCGCATTACTTCCAGCAATCAATGAAGCAATTGCTGCAAATCCTGATGCAGCAGCAAAAATTAAAGAAGGAAAAGTTCAGGTAGTTGGAGTAATTGTTGGAGCAGTTATGAAAACCACTGGTGGAAGTGCAGATGCTGCAAAAGTAAGAGAATTAATCTTGAAAACATTAGGTAGTTAACGTCAATAAGAATTGATATAGATACAGTATTTATATGGCAACTAAACCAGGTGATTTAAAACCCAGAAGTAAAGATGTAACTGAAGGTTTTGAAAGAGCTCCTGCACGTGCCATGTTACGTGCCGTGGGAATGAAAGATGAAGATTTTAAAAAACCCCAAATAGGCATTGCTTCTTCTTGGAATGAAATCACTCCTTGCAATATGTCTTTAAGACGTTTAGCCGAAAAAGCAAAAGCAGGAGTATTCGCAGCAGGTGGATTTCCCATGGAATTTGCAACCATTTCAGTTTCAGATGGAATTTCTATGGGGCATGAAGGTATGCGTGCTTCATTAGTAAGTAGAGAAATAATTACAGATTCTGTGGAATGTGTCATGCACGCTGAAAGATTAGATGGCAGTGTCACTTTGGCAGGATGTGACAAATCATTACCAGGAATGTTAATGGCTGCAGCAAGATTAGATTTAGCAAACGTATTTATTTATAACGGTTCAATAATGCCTGGAAATTTAAATGGAAAAGATTTAACAATTCAAGATGTTTTTGAAGGTGTAGGAGCTTGCGCCCTTGGAAAAATATCTGAAAAAGAATTAGGAGATATTGAAAGAGCAGCATGTCCTGGCGAAGGAGCTTGTGGCGGGATGTTTACTGCCAACACCATGAGTTCTGCAGCTGAAGCTTTAGGAATGGCACTTCCTGGAAGTGCCAGTGCTCCAGCAGTTGATTCAAGAAGAGATGCAGATGCATTTGCAGCAGGTGAAGCAGTTGTTAATTTAATTAGAAAAGGTATTACTGCAAGAGACATTATGACCAAAAAAGCATTTGAAAATGCCATCACAGTATTGATGGCACTTGGTGGATCAACAAATGCAGTTCTACATTTATTGGCAATTGCTCATGAAGCAAAAGTGAATTTAACAATTGATGATTTTAATCGAATCGGTGATAAAACGCCTCACCTTGCAGATGTAAAACCATTTGGTCGATATGTCATGAACGATTTGGACAAAATTGGTGGAGTTCCAGTTGTGATGAAAGCTTTGCTTGATGCAGGTTTATTACACGGTGATGCGTTAACTGTTACTGGAAAAACATTGGCAGAAAACTTACAAGAAATAAATCCACCTGATCCTGATGGAAAAATTATTTATGCAGTTAATAATCCAATACACAAAACCGGTGGTTTAGTAATTCTTAAAGGTTCCCTTGCTCCAGAAGGTTCTGTTATTAAAGCTGCTTCAGTTGAATCTCCAGTTTTTGAAGGAACTGCAAAAGTTTTTGATGATGAAAAATTTGCTATGGAAGCCTTAACTCAAGGAAAAATTGTTAAAGGTGACGTTGTAGTTATTAGGTATGAAGGACCAAAAGGTGGTCCTGGAATGCGTGAAATGTTGGCAGTAACTGCAGCAATTAAAGGTGCAGGACTTGGAAAAGATGTCATGTTAGTAACAGATGGAAGATTTAGTGGAGCAACAGCAGGTTTTTGTATAGGACACGTTGCACCAGAAGCAACCGATGGTGGACCAATTGCTTTGGTTGAAACTGGTGACAAAATCAAATTAGATTTAACAAATAGAAGATTAGATTTATTAGTTGACGAAGAAACTTTGGCAAAAAGAAAAACAACTTGGAAACCAGCACCTGCTAGATATACAACTGGTGTTTTAGGAAAATATGCCCGTTTAGTAGGAACTTCAGCTAAAGGTGCTGTTTGTAATTAACCAACAAGTTCGCGATTTTGTTTAGTTTCGCGATCATGCACACAAGGCATTCCAACGTGTGTGGCATAACAATCATCACAAAGTAATACAAGTTGATGACAATTTGGATTTTGGCAATTTCTAAAGGATTTTGTTTTAGCGCTGCATCTTGCACAAGTTCCAATCAATTTAGTGTGATCACTGAAATCAATAGTTAAACGATCATCGAAGGTATATAAAGATCCTTCCCATAATCCATCATCACCGTATTTATTTCCATAGCGAACAATTCCGCCTTTTATTTGGTAAACCTCACTAAAGCCTCTATTTTTCATCAACACTGATAAAACTTCGCAACGGATTCCACCGGTGCAATAAGTTACTACTGCTTTATTTTTTAAGTGGTCATATTTTCCACTTTCAAGCTCATCTATAAAATCTCTAGTTGTTGATGTTTGAGGTACAACTGCGTCTTTAAATTTTCCAACTTTTGCTTCAAAAGCATTTCTGCCATCAAAGAAGACTACGTCTTCTTTTCTTTCTTCGATTAATTTATGAACTTGTTCAGGCTTTAAATGTGTGCCTCCACCGATGATTCCATTTTCACCAACCTTTATTTCTTTCGTGTCACCAAATGGAACTAATTCTTCTTTTACTTTCACCTTTAATTTTGGAAAATCATTACCAGTTCCTTCGGACCATTTAAAATCTATTTTTTTAAACCCTGGATAAAGTCTGGTTTGTTTGATGTACTTTTTTAAATCTTCCATTTTTCCACCCAATGTGCCGTTTATGCCATGAGTTGAAATTAGAATTCTGCCCTTTATATTCAAAGATTGGCATAAAGTTTTTTGCCACAGCATTAATGCTTGCGGGTCATTAACGGGAGTAAATGCGTAATAGAGAATGACTTTGTCTAGATCCATAACAATTCTTAGTTTAATTCTTGCTAATTTTTTCTCCTCAATTGAGCAAAGGGGATAGGTCTAGACGTATGAAACTTTGACTGCTAAAGTTTTGTTCAATGAGAAATGCACTCGTGGTAGTTAGCGAGCGCGTCGGCTAGCAAGAATTAGCCCACGCGCCACCCTCCGTTTGCCTAAAAAAGGCCGGGGGGTTTTTTAGTGGGCTAAAGGCTACTGAAACAATTGAAGGATTCCTTAAAAAGAATTCTTCCCCGATTTAAAGGAAACATAAGTCATGACCGAGATCACCGGTGCTCAAAGTTTAGTTCAATCTTTGGAATCTGCAGGTGTAGATACAGTCTTTGGAATTCCTGGCGGAGCAATTCTTCCTGCATACGATCCATTAATGGATTCAAAAAAATTACGTCACATTTTAGTTCGACATGAACAAGGTGCAGGTCATGCTGCAGAAGGTTATGCACTTGCAACTGGTCGAGTTGGAGTTTGTATGGCAACAAGTGGACCAGGGGCTACAAATCTTGTAACACCAATAGCTGATGCACATATGGATTCTGTGCCAATGGTTGCAATAACTGGCCAAGTTCCTTCAAACGCAATTGGTACAGATGCTTTTCAAGAAGCAGATATTAGAGGAATCACTTTTCCAATTACAAAACACAATTATTTAGTAACAAAAGCAGATGACATTCCTAGAGCAATTGCTGAAGCGTTTCATATTGCTTCATCAGGAAGACCAGGTCCTGTTTTAGTTGATATTTCAAAAGATGCATTAAATGCAAAAACTAAATTTAGTTGGCCTCCAGTAATGAATTTACCTGGTTATCATCCAACTTCTAAACCAAATGCAAAAAGAGTAAAAGAAGCTGCTGAAAGAATCGTTAATGCTAAGAAACCAGTTCTTTATATTGGTGGCGGAGTAATTAAATCAGAGGCAAATAAAGAACTATTCCAATTAGCAGAACTTACTCAAATTCCTGTTGTTACAACTTTGATGGCAAGAGGTGCGTTTCCAGATTCTCATCCTCAACATTTAGGAATGCCTGGCATGCACGGAACCGTTGCTGCAGTTGGATCTTTGCAACAAAGTGATTTATTAATTGCTATTGGCACAAGATTTGATGATCGTGTAACTGGACAACTTTCTTCTTTTGCTCCAGAAGCAGATGTAATTCATATTGATATAGATCCAGCAGAAATTGGAAAAAATAGATTTGCTCATGTACCAATAGTTGGTGATGCCAAAGAAACCATGATTGAACTAATTGCTGCAATTAAAGACGAACATAAAGCAGGTCGAATCGGAAATTATGAAGCATGGTGGGCAAATTTAAATAGATTAAGAAATGAATATCCACTTGGTTATGACGAACCTCATGATGGATCTTTGTCACCTCAATATGTGATTCAAAGAATTGGTGAAATCACTGGCCCTGATGCTTTATATGCAGCAGGTGTTGGTCAACATCAAATGTGGGCTGCCCAATTTATTAAATATGAAAAACCAGGAACTTGGCTTAACTCAGGTGGATTAGGAACTATGGGTTATGCAATTCCTGCTGCCATGGGTGCAAAAGTGGGAGCACCAGATAAAGATGTGTGGGCAATTGATGGCGATGGATGTTTCCAAATGACTAATCAAGAATTAGCTACTTGCACTATTAATAACATTCCAATCAAAGTTGGATTGATTAATAACAATGCACTGGGCATGGTTAGACAATGGCAATCACTGTTTTATAACAATAGATACTCCAATACAGATCTTCACACCAACAGAATTCCAGATTTTGTAAAACTTGCAGATGCTTATGGATGTCATGGATTGCGTTGCGAAAACAAAGATGAAGTTGATGTAGTTATTGAAAAAGCACTAGGACTAAATGATGCCCCAGTAGTAATTGATTTCGTAGTTCATAAAGATGCCATGGTTTGGCCAATGGTGGCAGCAGGTATGAGTAATTCTGAAATCAAATTTGCTCGCGATATGGCTCCAAAATGGATGCGAAGTGATGACGAATGAGTAGACACACTTTAAGCGTTTTAGTTGAAGATCAACCTGGAGTTTTGGCAAGAACTGCCAGTTTATTCGCTAGACGCGGATTCAATATTGAATCTCTAGCTGTTGGACCAACGGAAACTGATGGAGTTTCAAGAATGACGATTGTGGTTAATGTTGCAGAATCTCCATTAGAACAAGTTACAAAACAATTAAACAAATTAGTAAACGTTCTAAAAATAGTTGAACTTGATAACACAGCCGCTGTGCAAAGAGAATTACTTTTAGTAAAAGTAAAAGCAGATGCTCAAAATCGATCAAATATTTTAGAAACAGTTTCTCTATTTAGAGCAAAAGTAGTAGATGTTTCACCAGATGCCATAACAATTGAAGCAACAGGAAATCATGACAAAATCCAAGCACTCTTAAAGGTCTTGGAAGAATATGGCATAAAAGAATTAGTTCAATCAGGCATGGTGGCTATTGGACGCGGAGCAAAATCTGCATCTGAGCGCACATTACGCTAAGTAACAACCAACCAAATAAGAAAAGGAAAGAAGAAGCAAATGGCCGAAATGTTTTATGACAAAGATGCAGATTTAGAAATTATTAAATCTAAGAAAGTTGCTGTAATTGGTTATGGTTCACAAGGTCATGCTCATGCATTAAATCTTCGTGATTCAGGAGTAGATGTTCGTGTTGGTTTAAAAGAAGGCTCTCCAAGTAGAGCAAAAGCAGAAAAAGAAGGATTAAGAGTTGTAACTCCTACACAAGCTGCTCAAGAAGCAGACGTAATTATGATTTTGGCACCTGATCATGTGCAACGACACATTTATAAAGAATCAATTGAACCAAATTTAACAAGCAATAAAGCATTGTTCTTTTCTCACGGTTTTAATATTCGTTTTGGTTACATCAAACCTCCAAAAGATGTTGATGTGTGCATGGTTGCACCAAAAGGTCCAGGACATTTAGTTCGTCGCGAATACACAAATGGTCGCGGAGTTCCTGTAATTGTGGCAGTTGAACAAAATAATTCAGGAAAAGCTTGGGAGTTGGCCCTGTCTTACGCTAAAGCAATTGGTGGATTAAGAGCAGGTGGAATTAAGACAACTTTCACTGAAGAAACTGAAACTGATTTGTTTGGTGAACAAGCAGTGCTTTGCGGAGGAACTACCGCTTTAGTTCAAGCAGGTTTTGAAACTTTAGTTGAAGCAGGTTATCAACCAGAAGTTGCTTATTTTGAATGCTTGCATGAATTAAAACTAATTGTAGATCTTATGTATGAAGGTGGCATTGCCAAAATGCGCTGGTCAGTTTCTGACACAGCAGAATATGGCGATTATGTTTCTGGTCCAAAAGTAATTAATAAAAAGACTAAGAAGAGAATGAAGAAAATCTTGAATAGAATTCAAGATGGTTCATTTGCCAAAGATTTCATCGATGATCAAGATAATGGAGCAAAAAAATTCAAGAAATTTAGAGCAGAAGGCGAACAAGCTCAAATTGAGGAAGTTGGTAAGAAGTTGCGCGACTTGATGGCTTGGGTTGATAAATCCCAAGATGATTTCGCAGGCAAAGTTTCTCGCTAATCTCAAATAGCGTATTTGGCCCATTTAATAAATAATTATTAAATGGGCCAACACATTTCTAAACATCCTAAATTAGAAAAAATATGTGTTCAATGTGGTCGAAAAATGACCTGGCGAAAATCGTGGGCTAAAAATTGGCATGAAGTTAAATACTGTTCTAATGCTTGTAAAAAGAAAAAATCTAACAAAGTAGGCTAGATTTATGTCCAAGCCAATCGTGGTTATCGCTGAAGAATTATCACCAGCAACTATTAGTGCTTTGGGCAGCGAATTTGAAATTAAAAATTGTGATGGTACCAATAGAGAAGAATTATTTAAGCATTTAGAAAATGCTGATGCCATATTGATTCGTTCTGCCACAAAACTTGATGCAGAAGCTTTAAGTCATGCTAAAAACTTAAAAGTTATTGCAAGAGCAGGTGTTGGTTTAGACAATGTAGATGTAAAAGTTGCTTCAGAAAATGGAGTGATGGTGGTCAATGCTCCAACTTCAAATATTACTTCAGCAGCAGAATTAGCAATTTCATTAATTTTAGCTACTGCAAGAAATTTAGTGCCTGCAAATATAACCTTAAAAAATGGACAATGGAAAAGAAGTAAATTTACAGGAGTTGAATTACTAGATAAGACCATTGGAATTGTTGGTTTTGGAAGAATTGGTGTTTTAGTTGCACAAAGATTATTAGGTTTTGGAGTAAATCTCATTGCTTATGATCCATATGTTCAACCTGCCAAAGCTGCACAACACAATGTGAAAATGGTTTCATTAGATGAATTACTTGAGCAAAGTGATTTCATAACCATTCATCTTCCTAAAAATCCAGAAACAATTGGACTAATCGGTGAAGATGCTTTAAGAAAAGTTAAACCAAGTGTCAGAATTATTAATGCATCTCGCGGTGGAATTTTAGATGAAACCGCTCTTTATAACGCAATAAAAGAAAAAAGAGTCGCAGGTGCAGGCCTTGATGTATTTTCAAAAGAACCTTGCACAGATTCACCTCTTTTTGAATTAGACGAAGTTGTAAGCACTCCCCATTTAGGTGCCTCAACTGATGAAGCTCAAGAAAAAGCAGGAATTGCTGTTGCAAAGTCTGTTCGTCTTGCCTTAAGTGGTGAATTAGTTCCTGATGCAGTAAATGTTAAAGGTGGAGCAATTGCAAAACCTGTCAGACCACTTTTACCTTTAGTTGAAAATTTAGGAAGAATTGCAGCTTGTTTAGTTACTAGTTCTGTAACTAGAGTTCATGTTGAAATTAGGGGAGAAGTTGTAGAAAACGATGTCAAAATTTTACAAACTTCAGCTCTAAAGGGTGTTCTAACTCAATTAGTTGATGTTGCAGTTACCTATGTGAATGCTCCAAATATTGCAATTGATCGGGGAATTGATTCTTCAATTTTTACTGATAAAGAATCTTCAAATTATAGAGTTCAAGCAAAAGTAGAAGTTACAACAAATTCTGCAGAACATGTTTCTGTTTCAGGAACAATTTCTGGAACAAATTCAACAGTTAAATTAGTTGGCATCGATAAATATGAATTAGATGTTGCAATAAGTGATCACATGGCATTTTTGAAATATTCTGATAAACCAGGCATGCTTGGTTTAATTGGTGGAATTTTAGGAAAACACAATATAAATATCGCTAATTTGCAATTATCACGTGAAGCAAAAGGTGGTACTGCTTTAGTTGCTTTAACTCTTGATTCTGAAATTCCTCAAGAGGTATTAAATGAAGTTGCTAAAGCAATGGATGCGAAATTTGCCCGAGTCGTTAATTTTAATTAACGATTTGCTCTATTAACAGCACTAATAATTGCTTTTAGTGAAGAAGTAACAATACTTGGATCAATTCCTACTCCAAATAAGGTTTTTGAATTAATAGAACATTCCAAATAGGCAGCAGCTTGAGCATCTCCACCAGAAGATAAAGCATGTTCGTGATAATCAAGAACTCGAAGTTTTATGCCATGTGTCTCTAATGCATTACAAAAAGCTGCAATTGGTCCATTTCCTACACCTTTAATTACAACTTCTTTGCCGTTATCTTTAATGGTTGCAGTTAAGGAAGTATCACCATCAACGGCAGAATCTTGGGCAACTGAAACTAGTGAGAATCTGCCCCAAGGTTTATCAGGGTTTGGAAGGTATTCATCTTTAAATACTTCCCACATTTCATTAGGTGTTACTTCGCCACCTTCTGTGTCAGTTACTTTTTGAATTACTTGAGAAAATTCGATTTGCAATTTTCTAGGTAAATCAAGTTGATGTTCAGTTTTCATAATGTAGGCAACTCCACCTTTTCCAGATTGTGAGTTGACTCTGATTACCGCCTCATAATTTCTTCCTACATCTTTTGGATCAATGGGAAGATATGGAACTTGCCATTTGAAATTATCAATCTCAACACCATTTTGATCAGCTTCTTTTTGTAATGCTTTTAAGCCTTTATTAATAGCATCTTGATGTGAGCCAGAAAATGCAGTGAATACTAAATCACCACCGTAAGGATGTCTTTCATTTACTGGTAATTGATTGCAGTATTCAACAGTTCTTTTTATTTCATCAATATCGCTGAAATCAATTTGCGGATCTATTCCTTGGCTAAATAAATTTAAACCAAGAGTTACCAAACAAACATTTCCAGTTCTTTCACCATTTCCAAATAAACATCCTTCAATACGATCAGCACCAGCTAAATAGCCTAACTCTGCTGCTGCAACTGCAGTACCACGATCATTATGAGGATGAAGAGAAAGAATTACTGAATCTCTTCTATCAAGATTTTGATTCATCCATTCAATTGAGTCTGCATAAACATTTGGCGAAGCCATTTCAACTGTGGCAGGAAGATTGATTATTGTGGGACGATCTTTAGTTGGTTGCCAAACATCATTAACTGCATTGCAAACTTCTGCTGCATATTCCAATTCAGTTCCGGTAAAAGATTCTGGAGAGTACTCAAAAAATATTTCAGTATCACCCATTTGTTCGGCATATTTAGCAACTAATCTTGCCCCATTTACTGCAATATCTTTTACGCCATCTTTATCTAAATCAAAAACGACTCTTCTTTGTAAAGTTGAGGTTGAGTTATAAACATGCACAATTGCTTGCTTGGCACCCTCTAAAGATTCGTAAGTTCTTTCAATTAAGTGTTCACGAGCTTGAGTTAAGACTTGAATCACTACATCATCTGGGATTAAATCTTCTTTGATTAATTGACGAACGAAGTCAAAATCTGTTTGACTGGCTGCTGGAAAACCGACTTCTATTTCCTTGTAACCCATTTTGACTAATAACTCAAACATCTTCTTTTTTCTAGCCGGAGTCATTGGATCAATTAATGCTTGGTTTCCATCTCTTAAATCCACTGCACACCAACGAGGTGCTTTAGTAATTTTCTTATTAGGCCAAGTTCTGTTATTTAATTCAATAGGTTTGAAACTTTCATAGCGATGAAATTTCATCGGTGAAGGTTTTTGATTATTATTTTTCATTTTTACTTATTACCTCTTAAGTGACTAGTCGGAAAAAATCTTTTGCGACCAGCAAATGACTAACTCCCGCAGCGAGGAGGCCAGTCGTTAGGCCTCGCTGCGGCTATGAAGTAGTAAGCAACGAATCATTATGAATAAAGGGTAGCAGGAGATTAAAAAGTAGTGCGGCCCTACGCTTGTATTTATTATGTCTTCCTTTCGAATTGCGTTAATTCCTGGTGATGGAATTGGAACAGAAGTTGTTGCTGAAGCTTGCAAAGTTTTGGATGCAACTGGTGTAAAACTTGATACCCAAACTTATGATTTAGGCGCAAGTCGCTATTTAAAAACTGGCGAAACCTTACCTGATTCAGTAATTGATGAATTGAGAAAATTTGATGCAATTTTGTTAGGTGCGGTGGGAGATCCAAAAGTTGCCCCAGGAATTTTGGAACGTGGACTTTTATTAAAACTAAGATTTGTGCTTGATCATTACGTTAATTTAAGACCTGTAAAACTTTTTCCAGGAGTTACTACTCCTTTAGCTGGAAAAACTGCAAAAGATATTGACATGGTTGTAGTTAGAGAAGGAACAGAAGGAGCTTACGTTGGCTCAGGTGGGGTTTTAAGAAAAAACACTAAGGACGAAGTTGCAACTGAAGAATCTTTAAATACCTCTAAAGGTGCTGAACGTGTTATTCGAGATGCTTTTAATAGAGCACAGAAAAGAAGAAAACATTTAACTTTGGTGCATAAAGCAAACGTTTTAGTCTTTGCTGGAGACTTATGGAAAAGAACTTTTGAAAAAGTTTCTAAAGAATTTCCTGATGTTAAAACTGAATATCAACATGTTGATGCTGCATCAATGTTTTTTGTAACCAATCCTGAAAAATTTGACGTGGTAGTAACAGATAATTTATTTGGCGATATTTTGACTGACATTGGAGCAGCAATTGCAGGTGGCATTGGTCTTGCAGCAAGTGGAAATATAAATCCTGAAAAAACAACACCTTCAATGTTTGAACCAGTACATGGTTCAGCACCTGATATTGCAGGAAAAGCAATTGCAGATCCAACTGCTGCCATTATGAGCGCATCCATGATGTTGTCACATCTTGGAGAGGATTTGTTGGCAAAAAAAATTGAAGATGCTGTTTCAAAAGATTTAGCAAATAGAGGTCAAACTAAGCGAAGCACTTTTGAAATAGGAGATGCAATCGCTAAATTGGTTAACTCATGACAATTTTTAGCATTACAAAAAATAGTTCAGGCAAAACTGATGAGCAAAGAAAAGAAATATTAGAAAATCCTGGATTTGGTAAACATTTCACCGATCACATGGTCTTAATTGATTGGGAGCAAGATAAAGGATTTATAAATCCTCGAGTTGTGCCTTATGCAAAATTAGAAGTAGATCCTGCCAACATGACTTTGCATTATGGTCAAGCAATATTTGAAGGTTTAAAAGCATATCGTCATAAAGATGGCTCAATTAAAACTTTTAGACCAATTGAAAATGCAAAAAGATTTGCCAGAAGTGCCAAAAGAATGGCGATGCCTGAAATGCCAGAAGAATTATTTGTCCAAGCTATAAAAGAATTAATTTCTGTTGATAAAAACTGGGTTCCACAAGATAGAGAAAAATCTTTATATTTAAGACCATTTATGTTTGCTACAGAAGTTGGTTTGGGAGTAAGACCTGCTAACAAATATTTATTCATGTTGATTGCTTCACCAGCTGGTGCTTATTTTCCAAAAGGTTTAAAACCAGTTTCAGTTTGGTTAAGCACAGAATATGTAAGAGCAGCACCTGGTGGAACAGGTGAAGCAAAATTTGCTGGAAACTATGCCGCGTCACTAATTGCTCAAGCAAAAGCTGCTCAAGAAGGTTGCGATCAAGTTGTTTGGCTAGATGCAATTGAAAGACGCTGGATTGAAGAAATGGGTGGCATGAATTTGTATTTTGTTTATGGCAAACAAAATAAAATTGTGACTCCAGAATTAACAGGTTCATTACTGGCAGGTATAACCAGAGATTCAATTTTAACTTTGGCAAAAGATTTAAATCTTTCAGCAAGTGAAGCAAGAATTAGCGTTGAGGATTGGAAAAAAGGTTGTGAGTCCGGAGAAATAACTGAAGTTTTCGCCTGCGGTACAGCAGCTGTAATTACTCCAATTGGCACAGTTAAATCTAAAGAAGGCCAATTTCAAGTCGGTTCAGGTGAAACAGGTCCGCTAACTTCCAAACTTCGTGATGCTCTTTTAGATATTCAAACAGGTGTTGCAAACGATGAACACCAATGGACTTTAAACGTAGGTTAAGACCCCCAGTTTTAATCTTTTAAGTAAGGATGAGGCAAACTTGGAACCAATGAAGTACCAGATCATTATTAGATAAGCGCACAAGTAGTGCGGGTCAAAGCCCCACACATGTGTGCCAGCCCTTCGCGCAAAACTGCGAGGGGTTTTTTGTTTGGCAGAAAGGATTTATTTATGAGTAAAGATTCTTCACTCAATCCTGCTGCATTTCATATTTATGACACGACTTTAAGAGATGGCGCTCAACAAGAAGGATTAAATCTTTCTGTACAAGACAAATTAAATATTGCAAGACATCTAGATTCATTGGGAGTTGGATTTATTGAAGGTGGCTGGCCTGGAGCAAATCCTAAGGACACAGAATTTTTTGCTAAAGCTCAAACTGATCTAAAACTAAAAAATGCAACTTTAGCTGCTTTTGGTAGTACTAGAAGACCAAATGTGAAAGCACAAGATGATCAATTAGTTAGAGCTTTACTTGATTCAAATGCAAAAGTAATTACTTTGGTAGCAAAATCTTTTGATCGACATGTAGAACTTGCTTTAAAAACAACTTTGGATGAAAACTTAAACATGATTAAAGATACTGTTACTTATTTAGTTTCAGAAGGAAGAACAGTTTTTCTTGATGCAGAACACTTTTTTGATGGATATTTAAGTAACAAAGATTACGCTTTAGAAGTAGTAAAAACTGCTATGCAAGCAGGTGCAGAACTTGTTGCATTGTGTGACACAAACGGTGGAATGTTGCCAGATCAACTTGGTCAAGTTGTGCATAATGTTTTGAATTCAACGAATGCACGAATTGGAATTCATTGCCACGATGACACCAATTGCGCTGTGGCAAATACTTTGTCAGCAGTTGATGCAGGTGCTACACATGTGCAAGGAACTGCAAATGGTTATGGAGAAAGAAGCGGAAACGCAAACCTATTCAGCGTGGTTGCAAATTTGCAATTAAAAAAAGGCAAAATTGTTGTACCAAGTGATGCTATTAAAGAAATGACTAGAATTGCTCATGCTGTTAGTGAAATTACAAACATTAATCCAAATCAACATCAACCATATGTCGGTTTTTCAGCCTTTGCTCATAAAGCAGGATTGCATGCAAGTGCAGTAAAAATTGATCCAATGCTTTATCAACACATTGATCCAAATTTAGTGGGAAATGACATGAGAACTTTAGTTTCAGATATGGCTGGAAGAGCATCCATTGAACTAAAAGGTAAAGAAATAGGAATTGATTTAACGGGCAACAAGGAAGTTTTAACAAACGTAGTTGAAAAAGTAAAAGATATGGAATCTCGTGGCTACACATTTGAAGCAGCTGATGCTTCTTTTGAGTTGCTGTTAAGAGATGAAATTGGTGAAAATACTTCAAAATATTTCACAGTT
This sequence comes from Actinomycetota bacterium, assembly GCA_041170365.1. GTDB lineage: Bacteria > Actinomycetota > Actinomycetes > S36-B12 > UBA5976 > ATZT02. Next base: position 27,726 of record JBEAYY010000031.1, on the reverse strand, counting down.
GAATCTTGGAAAGTAACAGTAGAACAAACTCAAGATGGAAAAGTTTCAACTGATGCGACTGTAAAAGTAGTTGCGAATGGACAAAGAATTTTACAAACTTCCGAAGGAAATGGTCCAGTAAACGCATTAGATAAAGCCTTAAGAGCAGCGTTAGAAAAAATTTATCCAGAAATTGGAAACCTAGAATTAATTGATTACAAAGTTCGTATTTTAGAAGGTGTTAAAGGTACCGGCGCTGTAACTAGAGTGCTCATTGAAACAAGTGATGGAAATAATCAATGGGACACAGTTGGTGTGCACGAAAACGTTATCGCTGCATCTTGGAATGCAATTTCTGATGCTGTCACTTATGGATTACTAAAAGCTCATGTCAAATAACATTCGCGTTAGATTTTGTCCATCTCCAACTGGAGATCCACATGTGGGCATGATTCGAACTGCACTTTTTAATTGGGCATTTGCAAGACGTAACAAAGGAACTTTTGTATTTCGAATTGAAGATACAGATGCGGCAAGAGATAGTGAAGAGTCTTACAACGCACTTTTAGATTCCTTAAAGTGGCTTGGACTTAATTGGGATGAAGGACCAGTTGTTGGTGGAGCGTATGGCCCATACCGACAAAGTGAAAGATTAGAAATTTATGCAGACATTGCTAAAAAACTTTTAGAAAAGAAATTTGCCTACCATTGCTACTGCTCACAAGAAGAAGTTGAAGAAAGAAGAAAAGCTCAAAAAGAAAAAGGTCAAACTCCAGGTTATGACGGACATTGTAGAAATTTAACTGGGGAACAAGTTATCAATTTTGAAAGTAAAGGAAGAACTCCAGTTTTAAGATTTAGAATGCCAGATAAAACCATTACTTGGAATGATTTAGTTAGAGGAGAATTAAGTTTTGATCCAGAACACATTCCAGATTATGTTTTAGTAAGAGCAAATGGTGATCCTCTTTACACATTAGTAAATCCAGCAGATGATGCACTTATGGAAATAACTCATGTTTTAAGAGGAGAAGATTTACTTTCTTCTACTCCAAGACAAATTGCACTTCATGAAGCATTTAAAGAAATTGGAGTTGGATCAGGTGAAATGCCGATGTTTGGGCATTTACCTTATGTGATGGGTGAAGGAAATAAGAAACTTTCTAAAAGAGATCCTGAATCAAGTCTTTTAATGTATCGAAAAGAAGGTTTCTTACCAGAAGGATTACTTAATTATTTAGCACTTCTTGGTTGGTCTTTTGGTGATGACATTGAATTTTTCTCCATGCAAGAAATGGCAGATAATTTCGACATAAAAAGAGTCTCGGCAAATCCTGCCCGATTTGATATTAAAAAATGTACAGCCATAAATGCCGATTGGATAAGAAAATTAAGTACTGAAGAATTAGCTCAAAGAATAACTGATCAATTAGTTACTGAAAAATTCTTCATTGATAAACCAACCACTTCTCAATCTGAAATGATTTTAAAAGCTACCCCTTTGGTTCAAGAAAGATTAGAAAAACTTTCACAAGCTCAAGGTATGCTCAGCTTTTTATTGATCGAAGAAAAAGATTTTAAAGTAAATCATGAGGATGCAGAAAGTTCCTTAACTCATGAAAATATGCCAGTTTTAGAAGAAGCCATAAAAATAATTGAATCAATTAATGAATTTGAAACTACAAAATTACATGATGAGTTTAATAAAGTAATTGTGCAACAAATGGGTTTAAAACCAAGAGTTGCATTTACTGCCATTCGAGTTGCTGTGACGGGAAGAAAAGTATCTCCACCATTATTTGAATCAATGGAACTTTTAGGAAAAGAAAAAGTTCTTTCCAGAATTCGACAGCAGATTAAAAAATAAATTAAATGCCAGTGGGGTATGGGGTAATTGGCAGCCCAGCGGTTTCTGGATCCGCTTGTCTAGGTTCGAGTCCTAGTACCCCAGCAAAATCAAACTCCACCTCTCATCTTGTATACAAGTGTGTAGTAATTTTTGATTAACAATTAAAAAAGGAATTTGATGGCCAAGCGTAGATTTCCTAGACCTAAAGAGGTTATTTCTTTAATTGGATTTCGCTGGCCTAATCTAAATCGAAAACAAGTAAGACTTTCAAAAGCTACAAATCTTTGGGATTTACGTGAGCTTGCTTCAAAAAGAACTCCAAGATCTGTATTTGATTACACAGATGGAGCTTCAGGTTCTGAAGCAAGTTTAAATAGAGCACGAGAAGTTTTTTCTAAAGTTGAATTTTCACCAAGAGTTTTAAGAGATGTCACAAATGTTGATACTTCAGTTGATATTTTAGGTCAAAAAAATTCTTTACCTTTTGCATTTGCTGCAACTGGTTTTACCAGAATGATGGGTTATGAAGGTGAACCTGCAGTTGCAAGAGTTGCTAAAAAATATGGAATTTTGTATGGCTTATCTACTTTAGGAACAACTTCTCCAGAAGATTTAGCAAAAGAAGTTCCTGACGTTAGACGTTGGTATCAGTTATATGTAAGACGTGAAAGAGAACCTAATGAAAAATTAGTTGCTCGCGTTAAAGCTTCAGGTTTTGAAGCAATCGTTTTAACAGTTGATACTGTCGTTGGCGGAGTTAGATATCGAGATGTAAAAAATGGTTTAACAATTCCACCAAAACTTACTTTGAAAACTTTGCTTGATATGGCGAAATATCCAAAATGGTGGGGAAACTTATTAACCACTGAACCTTTAGTTTTTGCATCCCTTGACATGAATGACAGTGGGGGAACTGTTGCTGATTTATTATCAAAAATATTTGATCCTTCAATTACTTTAGAAGATATTAAATGGCTTAAAACCATATGGAATGGAAAATTATTAATTAAAGGTGTGCAATCTGTTGAAGATGCTGTGATGTTAAAAGCTGCAGGAGTAGATGGAATCATTCTTTCCACTCACGGTGGCAGACAAATGGATAAAGCACCAGTGCCACTAGAACTTCTTCCTGAAGTTAGAAAAGCAGTTGGAAAAGATATGACTGTGTTAATTGATGGTGGAGTTATGTCTGGCACTGACATTTTGGCTGCAATTGGTTTGGGTGCAAATGCTGTGTTAGTTGGTAGAGCATATTTGTATGGACTTATGGCTGGAGGAGAAGAGGGAGTCGAAAGAGTAGTGCAATTGCTCAAATCAGAAATTGAAATGTCTATGAGACTCTTAGGAATCACCAAGTTAGAAGAACTTACACCTGATCGTGTGAGAATTCGTAACTAAAATTTTCGAAAATTCTTTTCGCTGTTAAGATTTTTTATTAAGGCAATGAATATCTTTGGCCCCGTAGTGCAGCGGCCTAGCACGCTGCCCTCTCAAGGCGGTAACGCGGGTTCAAATCCCGTCGGGGCTACCAAAGGGCCAAAAAAGATTTCATAACTTATTTGAAGGAGTGAATAAATTGGGTAAGACACTTGCTGAAAAAGTTTGGGATGCACACATTGTGCACCAAGCAAGTGGAGAACCAGATTTATTGTTTATAGATTTACATTTAGTTCATGAAGTAACTTCACCTCAAGCATTCGATGGATTAAGAGCTTCAAATAGAAAAGTAAGACGACCAGATTTAACACTTTTAACTGAAGATCACAACGTTCCAACTGTTGACATTGATAAACCAATTGCTGATCTAGTTTCCAGAGCTCAAGTTGATGCATTGAGAAATAATGCTAAAGAATTTGGTTTAAGAATTTTTTCATTAGGAAATGTGGAACAAGGAATTGTTCACGTAGTTGGACCACAACTTGGATTAACTCAACCTGGTATGACAATAGTTTGTGGAGATTCACACACTTCAACTCATGGTGCCTTTGGTGCACTTGCTTTTGGAATTGGAACAAGTGAAGTCGAACATGTTCTTGCCACTCAAACTCTTCCTTTAAAACCATTTAAAACAATGGCAATAACTGTTAACGGACAATTACCAAAAGGTTCAACTGCAAAAGACATCATTTTGGCAGTGATTGCAAAAATCAGTACCGGTGGTGGCCAAGGCTATGTTTTGGAATATCGCGGTGAAGCAATTCGTTCTCTTTCAATGGAAGGAAGAATGACAATTTGCAACATGAGTATTGAAGCAGGTGCTAGAGCAGGAATGATTGCTCCTGATGAAACTACTTTTGCTTATATGAAAGATCGTCCACACGCACCAAAAGGTGAAGATTGGGACAAGGCAGTCCAATATTGGAAAACTTTAAAAACAGATGATGATGCAAAGTTTGATGCTGAAGTAATTATTGATGCTTCAACTTTGACACCATTTGTTACCTGGGGAACAAATCCAGGGCAGGGAGTTTCAATTGATGATGTTGTGCCAAGTCCAGAACAATTTAATGATCCAACTGAAAAAGCAGCAGCACAGCGTGCTTTGGAATACATGGATCTAAAAGCTGGCACAAAAATTAGAGACATCAAAGTAGACACAGTATTCTTAGGTTCTTGCACTAACGGACGTATTGAAGATTTAAGAGCAGCAGCTGCAATTTTGAAAGGTAAAAAAGTTGCTTCAACTGTGAAGATGATGGTTGTTCCTGGTAGTGCCAAAGTTGCCATTCAAGCAGAACAAGAAGGATTACCTCAAATATTTAAAGACGCAGGAGCAGACTGGAGAAATGCAGGATGTTCTATGTGTTTAGGCATGAACCCTGACAAATTAAAACCAGGGGAAAGAGCAGCTTCAACTTCAAATAGAAACTTTGAAGGAAGACAAGGCCCAGGAGGGCGCACCCATTTAGTTTCACCACTTGTTGCAGCAGCAACTGCAATTAAGGGTTCAATCACTACACCGGATGATATTTAAATGGATAAATTTATTTCTCATTCAGGTTTTGGTGTACCACTAAGAAGAAGCAATGTTGATACTGACCAAATAATTCCTGCTGAATATTTGAAACGAATTACTCGTCATGGTTTTGAGGACGCTTTATTTAAGGCTTGGCGTGAAGATTCAAACTTTGTTTTAAATAAACCTGAATATAAAGATGGATCAATTCTTATTGCAGGTCCAGAATTTGGTACCGGTTCTTCTCGCGAGCATGCTGTTTGGGCTTTGATGGATTATGGATTCAAAGTGGTCTTATCTTCTAGATTTGCAGATATTTTTAGAGGAAATTCAGGAAAAGCTGGATTAGTGACAGCCCTTGTTTCCCAAGATGTGATTGAAAAACTATGGGCTTTAGTTGAAGCTGATCCTAAAACTTCTATAACTGTGGATTTGGAAAAAAGAAAAGTTATAGCCAAAGATTTAGAAGCAGATTTTCAAATCGATGATTATGTTCGCTGGCGACTTATGGAAGGTTTAGACGACATTGGTTTAACTCTTCGTCATGAATCAAAAATTACTGAATTTGAAAAAACCAGACCTAGTTTTAAACCAGTTACTCAATAGTTAACTTTAGTAACATCTGTTACACAAAAATCCTTTATTTTTAAGGTTTTAAAAAAATTTTCCTTATTTTAAAAGGATTTTTTGGCGTGTCGAATGAAAAACCCTTATTTTATTGCGTAATTTTAACTTTGTAATAAAAAACTTTTATTACACGCCTTTATTTGAAGGTAAAAAGAACTTTAGAAAGGTTCCCCAGTTGAAGAAGCCAGACTTAGCAGACTTAGTGCAACAACACTTTGAAGCAAACCGTCGTCAAGCACTTGATTTTGTCGACATCTTTTTCGATACCATCACCAATGCTGTTGCATCAGGTGAAAAAGTTTCAATCGCAGGATTTGGAATTTGGGAAAAGAAAACACGTGCAGCAAGAATTGCAAGAAACCCAATGACTGGTGCTCCAGTTAAAGTTCCTGCAAAAACAGTTGCAAAATTTAGACCAGCAGCAGACTTCAAAAACATTGTTTTGGGTGGCAAAAGAGCTGCTAAAAAAGCAAAGAAAGCTACTGCTAAGAAATTAAAAGCAGCAGGAAAGAAAAAGCGCTAAACATAAGCATTTTCGAGTTGATGCCCGGTAGCAGATTCTGCTATCGGGCATCATGCTGATTGGATACTCTTTATGGCTTATGTGACACGCAAGTCAAAATTAGGATTTGTTTATAGATTTATTGTTGTAGTACTTCGTCCATTATTAGTTTTATTCACTAAACGTGATTATCGCGGTGTTGGAAATTTAGCTCAAGATTCAGGAATTATTGTGGCCATGAATCATAATTCTTGGTTTGATCCTTTTGTAGTTGCACAATTTATGTGGGATAACAACAGACCTCCAAAGTTTTTAGCAAAATCAGGAATTTTCAAGATTCCAGTAATTGGTCAATTAGTTTGGTTAGCTGGACAAATTCCTGTTTATAGAGAATCAAGACATGCAAAAATTGCAGTAAGAGGAGCAATAAAAGCTGTTGAAAAAGGTGAAGCAGTTGTTTTAAGTCCTGAAGGAACTTTAACCAGAGATCCAAATTTGTGGCCCATGGAAGGAAAAACTGGGGCCGCAAGAATTGCTTTGGCTACAAAACTTCCAGTAATACCTGTTGCTCATTGGGGAGCTCAATTTGTTTTGGCTCCATATTCTAAAAAATTAAAACTACTTCCCAGAAAAACCATGATGGTAAAAGCTGGACCTCCAGTTGATTTGTCTGATTTATATGATCAAGAAGTAACTGGTGAACTATTAAAAATAGCAACTTCAAGAATTATGGATGCCATTACAAAAGAACTAGCTGATTTAAGAAACGAAACACCACCGGCACAACCTATGCCTTGGACAAAGGAAAGACCATGAGACAAGTTGCCGTTATGGGTGGAGGTGCTTGGGCAACAGCATGCGCTCAAGTTTTAGCTGATGCTGGAAATGAAGTTTATTTATGGGCTAGAGATGAAAAAGTTGTTCAAGACATAAATGAAAACAGACATAATTCTAAATTTCATCCAAATGTTAAATTATCTTCTCGAATTAAAGCAAGTTCAAATCCTGAGGAAGTATTGAAAGATAAAGAATTAGTTTTCTTTGCCTTACCTGCACAATCATTAAGACAAAATTTAGAAAGTTGGAAAACTTTTGTCTCCCCAACTGCAGTCTATGTTTCCTTAATTAAAGGTATTGAAAATTCAACCAAGATGAGAATCACAGAAGTGATGATGGATGTATTTGGTTGTTCTGAAAATCGTGTGGCTGCACTCAGTGGACCAAATTTAGCGGGAGAAATAATTCATCGACAACCAACAGCATCAACTGTTGCTTGTGCTGATGAAGATGTAGCAGCAGATATAGCAAATGCGTTGGCCACAAATTATTTTAGAGTTTTTTGGACAACTGATGTTATTGGAACTGAATTAGCAGGAGCTATTAAAAACGTAGTTGCAATTGCAAATGGAATTGCGGTAGGACTTGGTCTTGGTGAAAATACCCAATCAGCACTAATTACAAGAGGTTTGGCAGAAATGACAAGACTTGGCGTTGCATTGGGTGCTAAAACTGAAACTTTTTTAGGTTTAGCAGGTATTGGAGATTTAATTGCAACTAGCCAATCTCCACTTTCTCGTAATAGAACTTTTGGTGAAGCTTTAGGACATGGAGCAACAATTGAACAAGCTCAAGAAAAAGCACATGGAACTGTGGAAGGAGCAAAAAGTTTAGCTCCACTACTTGCAATTGCTGCAAAATTTAATTTAGATATGCCAATAGCCGCTCAAGTTTTAAGAGTTATAAGAGATGGCGATGATGCCCATGAAGTAATGACAGCTTTACTTGAACAACCCATCACTGCAGAACATGAATAGACTTTAATCATTATGGACAAATTAAGAGTTGGAGTTTTATTCGGAGGAAGATCCTCTGAACATGAGATTTCTTGCATTTCAGCAAATTCCATAATCAATGTAATCGATAGAAATAAATATGAAGTAGTACCTATAGGTTTAACCAAAGATAATCAATGGGTCATTTTTGAAGATAAAAATCCTTTTTTAAAGTTAGAAAAAAAAGATTTACCAGTAGTTACAACTAATGGAATTCAAGACAATAAAGCAATTAAAGTTTCCAAATATCCACCCGAAGAATTAATTTCTTTGGATGTTATTTTCCCAGTCCTTCATGGTCCATATGGTGAAGATGGAACAATTCAAGGACTTATTGACATGCATGCAATTGCATTTGTAGGAGCAGGAGTTCTAGCAAGTGCAATAGGAATGGACAAAGTAACCACTAAAGCTTTATTAAAAATTACTGAATTTCCGGTAGGAGATTTCGTCTCAATCCTAGATATTTCTTGGAAAAATCATAAAAATGAAATCTTAACTCAAATCAAAGAAATGGGTTTTCCTGTTTTTGTAAAACCTGCCAGAGCAGGAAGTTCTGTTGGTATCGCAAAAGTAAAAGAGTTTTCAAAACTTGAGCAAGCTATTGAAGAAGCAAGAAAGTATGACAAACGAGTAATAGTAGAAAAAAGTATCGAAAATGCTCGAGAAATTGAATGCTCAGTAATAAGTGGTGAAGGTAAAAAAGCGGCAAGAGCAAGTTTACCTGCAGAAATAATTGTTAAAAAAGATCATGAATTTTATGACTATGAAGCAAAGTATTTGGATGACTCTGCAGAATTAATTGTGCCAGCAAAATTAGATAAAAAACTACTTGATCAAGTGCAAATGCTTGCCACTAGAGTTTTTGATTTATTGAATTGTGAAGGTTTGGCAAGAGTTGATTTCTTTATCACAAAAAATGAAGAAGTTTTAGTGAATGAAATAAATACCATGCCTGGATTTACTTCCATATCAATGTTTCCCCGAATGTGGGAGGCCACAGGATTGAAATACGCAGAGTTAATTGATTACTTAATTAATGAAGCACTTGAAAGACCCTTAGGTCTTCATTAGAAATTACAAATTAACAATCGGACAAGTAAGAGTTCTAGTAATTCCTTTAACTGTTTGAACTTTAGTTAAAACAACTTTTGCTAATTGATCCATATCTTTTGCTTCTGCGCGAACAATGACGTCATAAGGTCCTGTGACATGTTCTGCGTTCATAACACCTTGGATTTCATTTATGGCTTTTGCCACTTCGTTTGATTTACCGACATCAGTTTGGACAAGAATGTAGGCTTGGACGCTCATTTGTTCAACTTTCTTTCAAGTGTTTAAAGACTTAACATACATTTAAGTTGGATAATTGAAAAGAGGTGAATCTAGATGAGTGATGAAACAATTGCCGAAATAGGTGAATTTGGCTTCGTTGAGTTATTGAAGTCTCGTCTAGCACCTGCTTCGCAAGTTATTTTAGGTTTGGGCGACGATGCCGCAATTGTTCGTTTAGATAACAATCAAGTTGTTGCTTCAACAGACATGTTGGTTGAAGGAATGCACTTTAAAACAGAATGGTCAAGTGCTCGAGATATTGGACATAGAGCAGCAGCTGCTAATTTGGCAGATTTAATTGCCACAGGTGCAACTCCTACTGCACTTTTAATTGGTTTAGCAATTCCTGCAAACACTAAAGTTAATTGGTTAATTGAATTAGTTGATGGAATTTGTGAAGAGGCATCTTTAGTAAATGCTGCTGTTGTAGGAGGAGACACCACTAAATCTGAAAAACTAATTATTTCTATTACAGCTTTGGGAAATATAAATGATTCTGGCTTATCTCAAGCCCCTTTAAAAAGAAGTGGTGCACAACCTGGAAATTTAGTAATAATGTCAGGACGCTTGGGTTGGGCAGAAGCTGGATTAAATGCTTTAAGAAAAGGATTCAAATCACCAAAAGTAGTTTGTGATGCACATAGAAGACCAAAGATTAATTATTTTGCAGGAATGATTGCCAAAGATTTTGTTTCATCGATGATTGATGTTTCTGATGGCTTGATGCAAGATTTATCTCATATTGCAAAAGCATCTGAAGTTCATATTGATTTAAAAACAACAGCTTTAATTCCAGAACAAGAAATTCTTGATGTAGCAGCTGCCTTAAATGTTGATCCCATGATTTGGGTTATGACTGGTGGAGATGATCATGCTTTTGTGGCAACTCTTCCAAGATCAAGACAAGTACCTGATGGATTTAGAGTAATTGGAGAAGTTTTTGAAGGAAAACCAGAAGTAACAATTGATGGCAAACACTTTTTAGGCCCTAAAGGCCACGATCATTTTAAATATTAATTAACGAGAAACTTTTCCTGCACGAAGGCAAGAAGTACAAACATTAACGTGTTTTGGAGTGCCTTTAATTAAAGCTTTAACTCTTTGAATGTTTGGGTTAAAACGTCTTTTAGTTTTGATATTTGAGTGTGAAACTTTATGACCAAAACCTGGGCCTTTGCCACAGATATCACATTTAGCAGCCATTAGTTTTATACTCCTTAAAAATTTATTATTTTCTTACTATTTATTAACCTTGAAAGAGCCTACCTAAGGCATTGAATACACCTAGAATCCACCCACTGACTCTAGGCTAAGAATTAACAATGGTCTCACTAAAAACCTCGCTGGTTGATGTCATGGGCGGAAAATCAGCAAAACTTTTATCCACGGCATTTGGTTATGAAACCGTGGAAGATTTAATTCGCCACTATCCCAGAAAATATGCCAAACGCGGTGAGCTAACTGATTTAAAATCTTTAAAAATTGGTGAGCATGCCACAGTTTTAGCAGAAATTGCAAGTGTTAAAGAAGTTCCTATGAAAGGAAAAAGAACTACCAGATTAGAAGTTGTAGTAACAGATGGTCGAAGAACTATTGATTTAGCTTTTTTTGCTATGGCAAGTATGCATAAAAAAAGATTAATTCCAGGAATTCAAGGATTATTTGCTGGGAAAGTCCAAGAATATAAAGGTCGAAAACAATTAATTCATCCTGAATATATTTTGACTGCTCAACAGGGCGAAGAAACAGATCCTGATGTTATTGAAATGTTTGCCAAAGCATTAATTCCTGTTTATCCGGCAAGTGCCAATGTGCCAAGTTGGAGAACTAGTAAAGCAATAAAATTTGTTCTAAACCAACTTGAATTAAAAGCTGAAGATGATGTTGTTCCAACAGAGATTCAAGAAGAACTAGGTTTAATTTCTTTTAAAGATGCCATCTATTCGATTCATGAACCAGAAACTCTTGATCAAGTTTCACATGCCCTAGACAGATTAAAGTTTGATGAAGCGTTTGTTTTACAAACAGTTTTAATGCAAAGAAAAGCAAAGGATTCACTACTTCCAGCCACTGCAAGAAAAGCTAAAAAAGATGGCATTTTAGATAAATTTGATGCAAAACTTCCCTTTGAACTTACTCAAGGTCAAATTGAAATTGGGGAATTACTTTTTAAAGAAATAAATCAAACTCATCCCATGCATAGATTACTTCAAGGAGATGTGGGAAGTGGAAAAACAATTGTGGCACTTAGAGCCATGCTTGCAGCAGTTGATGCAGGTGGACAAACTGCATTACTTGCTCCCACTGAAGTTTTAGCAGGACAACATTTTCGAACGATAAAGAAATTACTGGGAGATTTAGCAACCAAAGGTGAACTAGGTGGAAATCAAGATGGAACCAAAATTGAATTACTAACTGGTTCTGTCACAGGTTCAAATCGAAATCAAGTATTAGCAAATATTAAAAATGGTGATGCAGGGATTGTGGTTGGAACCCATGCTTTAATTCAAGAAGGAGTTTTATTTAAAGATTTAGCACTTGTGGTAGTTGATGAGCAGCATCGTTTTGGTGTTGAACAAAGAGCAGCACTTGCTCAAAAATCTCCTGGAGATAAAAGGCCACACGTTTTAGTAATGACTGCAACACCAATTCCAAGAACTGTTGCCATGACTGTGTTTGGTGATTTAGATATTTGCTCGCTAGAAGAATTACCAAAGGGAAGAAGTCCAATAACAACTCATGTGGTTTATTCATTAGAAAAACCAGCACATTTAGAAAGAGCTTGGCAAAGAGCTGTTGAAGAAGTTAAAAAAGGTCATCAGGTTTACATTGTTTGTCCAAGAATTGGTGGAGAAGTTGGTGAAGAAGATACCAATATAAACAGTGAAGAAGAAAAACGTCCACCACTAGCTGTTTTAGAAGTCGCTCCCATGTTAAGTGGCGGTCCATTAAAAGATGTAAGAGTTGGAATTTTGCATGGACGAATGTCTAGTGAAGAAAAAGATGACATCATGAGACGTTTTAATTTAGGACCAAAAGATAAAGATGGTCTTGATGTTTTAGTTTCAACAACAGTAATTGAAGTCGGTGTTGATGTTCCAAATGCCACAATGATGATAATTCTTGATGCAGATCGTTTTGGAGTAAGCCAACTTCACCAATTACGGGGAAGAATTGGTAGAGGTTCCAATCCAGGTCTTTGTATTTTTGTAACAGAAAGTCCAGAAGATTCACTTGCTCGCGATCGATTAAATGCAGTAGCTGCAACGACAAATGGCTTTGAATTATCTCAACTAGATTTAGAAATAAGACGAGAAGGAAATGTTTTAGGTTCAAGACAATCTGGTAAAAAATCTTCTCTTAAATTACTTCAAGTTGTTAAAGATATTGAAATTGTTGAAAAAGCAAGAGATGCTTGCAAGAAACTTATTGATGAGGATTTGACTTTAAATAATGCCCCAGCATTACAAAAAGCTGTGTTAGAGATAGAAAAAGAAGCAGAAACAGAATTTTTGGAGAAAAATTAATGACCAGAATTATTTCAGGAGAATTTCGTGGCAGACGAATTAAAGTGCCAGAATCTGGCACTAGACCAACTGCTGATCGAGTAAGAGAAGCTATCTTTTCATCCCTTGTTTCTTTAGATGCAATTGAAGATTTAAATGTTTTGGATCTTTATGCAGGAAGTGGCGCATTGGGAATTGAAGCAATTTCAAGGGGTGCAAAAGCAGCATTGTTTGTAGATTCAAATAAGTCAGCTTGTCAAACTATTACTTCAAATCTTAAAGATTTAGAAATTAGTGCAAATGTTAGTGAAGTAAAAGTTGAAACACTTTTAAAAACCCCACCAGCGTACAAATTTAATGCTCCTTTTCATTTAATTTTTTTAGATCCTCCATATGAATATTCTTTAGAAGACATATCAAAAGTGCTTGATTTAGGATTAAAAAATTCATGGTTTTCTAGTGATGCCATTTTGGTAGTTGAAACAAGTAAAGCCATAAAAGAGTTTGTTTGGCCAGATGGCTTCGAAAGTTTGAGAGATAAATCTTATGGCGATACAACTGTTTGGTACGGTCAAGTATGCAAAAAGTAGTTTGCCCAGGATCTTTTGATCCAGTAACCAATGGCCACATTGACGTATTTAAAAGAGCTGCTGATTTAGCACAAGAAGTAGTAGTTGCAGTTTTGGTAAATCATTCCAAAAATGGCTTATTTTCAATTGAGGAAAGAGTTGAATTAATAAAGGACTCAGTTAAGCATTTAAACAATGTAGCTGTGGCAACTTTTGATGGACTTTTAGTTGATTTTTGTAAAGATAATGGAGTAACTGCCATTGTTAAGGGACTTCGAGCAGTAAGTGATTTTGACTACGAATTACAGATGTCTCAAATGAACTACCAATTAGGAGAAATTGAAACTTTATTTGTGGCCACAAATCCTTTATATTCATTCCTTTCTTCAAGTTTAGTTAGAGAAGTAGCACGCCATGGGGGAGAAATAGGTAATCTAGTTCCTCAAAAAGTGCAAGAAGAATTGAGAAAGAAGTATAAAAAGTAAATGGAATCCTTAGAAATAATTGAAAGAATTTTAAATGAAATAAAAGAAGCAAGATCTGTACCTTTATCTCGTGATGGAGCATTAGTTAATAGACAAGAAATGATTAATTTACTCAATGAATTAAAGGCAAAACTTCCTCCTGATATTTTGCATGCTCAACATTTGCTGGAAAATAAAGAAGCAGTGATGAATGAAGGACGTTTAGCTGGTCAAGCAATAATTGATGAAGCAAAACATGAAGCAAATAGACTTATTTCTCAAACTGAAATTGTGCAAGAAGCAAACTTAAGAGCTCAAGATATTTTAAAACAAGTGGATGAAGAATTATCAAAAATGAGATTAGAAACCGATCAATTTATTGATGCAAAGCTTGCAAATTTTGAAGAATCTTTACAAAAAACCATTCAAGTAGTCAGACGGGGAAGAGAAAAAATAAGTAGTAGTTATCCCCAAGATTTGAGATAACAAATGAAGAAATTGGATCCAAGAGATCCACTAGTTCTTGATGTGCATGAATTACCAAGAAGAGCTGGTGAATCAAAGAAAATAAATTTAAAAGTAAAACTTCCTAATTCTTTAAGTAATGGACCAGTAGTAATTGAAAAAGATCATGCATTAGATCTTGATTTATTACTAGAAGCTGTTGTCGAAGGTGTTTTAGTTACTGGAAATATAAATTTAGATTTTGATGCCGAATGTTCAAGATGTTTAGATCCAATTCATTATGAAATCAGTCCCTACATCACTGAGCTTTATTTATACGATGACAAAGAATTAAATGAAAATGAAGAAGATGAGGTTCGACAATTGCAAGGTGATTTGCTAAATCTTGAGCCAGCCCTCATAGATGCGGTGGTGCTTGAATTACCAACTCGACCTCTTTGCAAAGATGAATGTCTTGGACTTTGTGCCCAGTGTGGAATTCGTCTCGATGAGAATCCAGAACACAAGCATGAAATAATAGATCCGCGATGGTCAATACTGTCGCAGTTAAAGAAAGAGATGTAAACCAAAGTGCCAGTACCAAAGCGAAAAATGTCTCGTGCGAATACTCGTCATCGCCGTTCTCAATGGAAAGCAACTGCTCCAACTTTAGTTTTATGTGACCGTTGCAGAACTGAAAAAGTTCCACACAGAGCTTGTCCAAACTGTGGAACATATGCAAAACGTCAAGTAACAAATCCATAAAAAAGTAAGTTGTGATGCGCGAACTAGTTACGCGCTTAGGCGTTGAAGTTTCTGAAAAATTATTAACTCAAGCTATTACTCATCGTTCTTATTCTTACGAAAATGGGGGCATTCCAACTAATGAACGTTTAGAGTTTCTAGGAGATTCAGTTTTAGGTTTAGTAGTAACTGATGAACTCTATAGAAAAAATCCAGATGCTGAAGAAGGTCAATTAGCAAAATTACGAGCGGCAGTTGTAAATGCTAAAGCTTTGGCAGATGTTGCAAGAACGCTTGGTTTAGGTGATTTCTTACTTCTAGGTAAAGGTGAAGAAACAACCGGCGGAAGAGATAAATCAAGTATTTTGGCAGATGCATTGGAAGCAATAATTGGTGCAATTTATGTAGAACATGGAATAGAAAAATCTGGCGAAGTGATTCTGCAATTATTTGCACCCATAATTGCTGCTAGTGCTGAACTTGGTGAAGCACTTGATTGGAAAACTAGTTTGACAGAACTTGTAGCAGGAAAAAATTTAGGACCAATTGAATATTTAATTGAACAATCAGGCCCAGATCATGATAAAAGTTTCAGCGCCAAAGTTAAAGTGGGAGACTTAGTTTTTGCTCACGGGGTAGGAAAAAGTAAAAAAGAAGCAGAACAAAAAGCTGCATCCCTTGCCTTTCAAGATTTAAAACAAAAATAGATGCCTGAATTGCCAGAAGTTGAAGTTGTTAGAAGAGGTTTAGAAAAGCATTTATTAAATGAAACCATAAGTAAAGTAAAAGTCAGAAATAAAAGAGCATTAAGAAACTTCACAAAAAGTATTAAAACTTTTGAAAATTCTCTAGTTGGACTCACAATCAAATCTGTGGAAAGAAGAGGAAAATTCTTTTGGTTTGAATTAAAAGGTAAAGATTTAGCATTAAGTGCTCATCTTGGAATGAGTGGACAGATGCTTTTAGTAGACAAAGATGATAAACCAAGTAAGCATGCTCGAGTAGTCATCAATTTCAAAAACTACAAAAAATCACTTCACTTTTGTGATCAAAGGACATTTGGATGGATGAATCTAGAAGAATTAGTAGAAGCAAAAGATAAAAGATTAGTTCCAGAATCTGCCCAACACATTGCACCTGACCTATTGGAAAAAAGTTTCAATATAAAAGAAGTGGTGGCAAATATAAAGAGAAGAAAAACTGGAATTAAACAAGCACTTTTAAATCAAGAAATAGTTTCCGGTATTGGAAATATTTATGTTGATGAAGCCTTATGGGAAGCAAAAACACATTGGGCAAATACTTGTGAAGATTTAAGTGAGGAAAAAATTATTGAAATTCTAGAGGCAGCAAAAAAAGTAATGAAAAAAGCTTTGAAAAAAGGTGGAACTTCTTTTGATGATCTTTATATCGACGTAAACGGGGACAGTGGTTACTTTGAAAATGATTTAAAAGCCTATGGTCGCGCAGGTGAAAGGTGTTACAGGTGTGAATTCAAAATGGAAAAAGAAGCCTTTTCTAACAACAGAAGTTCAACAATTTGCCCAAATTGCCAACCTCGACTTAAGGCTCATAGATAGAGTTGGAAGGTAGTAGAGAAACAAATACTTAAATTTGGAAGGTGGATTCATGTATTTAAAGAGTCTTACCTTGCGTGGATTTAAGTCATTTGCTTCAGCTACAACTTTAGAATTCGAACCTGGAATAACTGCCGTAGTTGGTCCAAATGGTTCTGGTAAATCAAACATCGTTGATGCAATTGCATGGGTAATGGGTGAACAAGGTGCCAAAACATTACGCGGTGGAAAAATGGATGACGTTATTTTTTCTGGTTCTGCAGGAAGAGCTCCTCTTGGAAGAGCTGAAGTTGTTTTAACTATTGATAATTCAGATGGCGCATTACCAATTGAATATTCTGAAGTAACTATTTCTAGAACATTATTTAGAAATGGTGGATCAGAATATGCAATCAATGGAAATCAAGTAAGGCTTTTAGACGTTCAAGAATTACTAGCTGATTCTGGAATCGGTCGAGAGATGCACGTAATTGTTGGTCAAGGTCAAGTATCAGCAGTTCTTACTGCAACTCCCGAGGAAAGACGTGGCTTTATTGAAGAAGCAGCTGGAGTTTTAAAACATAGAAGAAGAAAAGAAAAAGCTGAAAGAAAATTAGAAGCAACTCAAGCAAATATGCTTCGTTTGCAAGATTTAACTACAGAAATTAGAAGACAATTAAAACCATTAGCAAGACAAGCAGATGTTGCAAGAAAAGCACAAACCATTCAAGCAGAATTAAGAGATGCAAAATTAAGAATCCTTGCAGATGATTTAACTCAAATGCGAGAAATCATGATGAAAGAAGTTGCTGATGAAACAATTTTGCGTGAAAAACAAACAGTTGTTGAATCCCAAATCAATGAAAAGAAATTAAGAGAATCAGAATTAGAAAGACTATTACTCGAAGCAACCCCAAGAGTCCAGACTGCTCAACAAACTTGGTTCAAATTAGCCTCACTTAGAGAGAGATTTTTTGGTACTAGATCATTAGCAGTTGAAAGAGCAAAACTTGTTGAAGAAGAAATTCAAGAACAAACCACTGGAGCAGATCCTGAAGCATTAGAAAAAGAAGCAAAACAAGTTAGAGAAAACTCTTACGAATTACAAAAAGATGTAGAAACTGCTAGAAACTTTTTACACAAATCAACTGGAGAAAGAACTGCTACTGAACAACTGTTTCAAACAGAACAAGCACGTCATAACAATGCAATCAAATCTGCTGCTGATAAAAGAGAAGAATTAGCCAGACTTGTTGGACAAGTAAATGCTGCTAAATCAAGAATTGATGCAAGAGCAAGTGAAGCAACGAGATTAGAAGTTGAAGTTAGAGAAGCAAGAGAAAGAGCAGAAAAAGCAAAGAGTGAATACTTATCTCTTGAATCTCAAATTGCAGGATTAAATGCTGGAGAAAAAGGACTTGATACTCAACACGAACAAGTTGCAAGAGAATTACAAGTTGCTCAAGAAAAAGTTCACGAATTAGAAACTAAATCTCAAGAAGCTTCAAGAACAAAAGCTGCACTTACTGCAAGAGCAGAAGCATTAGAACAATCATTACTAGAAGAAATTGATGGGGGCGAAACTTTATTAAATTCTGGTGATGATTCATTAATAGGATCTCTTGCAACACTTTTAAGAATTGAAAATGGTTGGGAAACTGCAATAGCTGTTGCCTTAGGAGATGCTGCAAATGCAATTGCTGCAAAATCTGTAACTGATGCAATTAGAGCAGTGAATAAATTAAAAAATAGTAAATCAGGAAGAGCAGCTGTTTTATTAGCTGATACTCAATATGAACAAAATAATGCTCCAGCAGTTCCACCTTTTACCAGAAATGCCATCGAGTTAGTAAATGCTCCATATGAATTACAAAATGCTCTAAAGAAGTTATTAAAAGACACAGTTGTTGTTGAAACTTTAGAAGAGGGTTTGGAAGCAATTAGATTGCAACCAAGATTAACTGCAGTAACACGAGATGGCGACAAAGTTACTACTTATTATGTAATTGGTGGAACTATTAATTCACGTTCTCGAATTGAAGCAAAAGCAAATGTAGAAAAAGCTATTCAAGAAAAAGATCAAGCAAGTGTTGTTGTTGATCAATTAAAATTTGAACTTCAAACTGCAAAAGAAGAGCAAAAACGAGCTCAGGAAAAAGTAGATGCAGCACTTGCATTGCTTTACGAATCAGATGCCGAACTTGCAGCAATTGCTGAAAAATTAGCTGCCCTGGGAGAACAATCTCGTTCATCTCAAGCAGAAGCCGAAAGATTGGACTCTTTATTAAGAGCAAGTCATACGGCAAGAGCTGATGATGAAAGAGTTTTAAGAGAACTTGAATTAAGACTTAATGAGACTGACACAGAACCAGTTGAAGAAACTTCTGTAGATGCGGCTGAATTAATTCGTTTAACAAATCTTTTAGAAACAACTCGCTCAGCAGAAGTTGATGCACGTCTTGCCATGAGAACTGCAGAAGAAAGACTTGCTGCTGTGGTGCAAAGAGCAGAACAGTTAGAAAAAACTGCCCAAAGTGAAAGAATTGCTCGCTCGAAAGCTCTAGAAAGAAGAGAGCAAAGAAGACGTGAGGCCTACATAGCAAATGCAGTGTTACAAGGTGTTGAAACTGCTATGTCATATCTAGAAAATTCTCTATTAATTGCAGAAAAAGAAAGAGATGAAGCAACCAGTCATCAACAAGCAATGGAACAAGAAGTGCAACAAGTAAGACATGCTTTAAGAGATCTAGCCAGTGAACTAGAAAGACTTGTCGACACAGTCCACAGAGATGAAGTAGCAAGAATGGAACAAAGACTTCGCATCGAGCAAATGGAAATTAAAGCTTTGGAAGATTATGGAATTGATTCAGATTCGCTATTGAGAGAATATGGCCCAGATCAATTAGTTCCTCAAATTGTGCACATTGATGAGGATGCCAATCCAGAAGATCCAATTCCTGCACCAAAAGATCCAGAAGTTTATGTAAGAGAAAAGCAAGAAAAGCGTGCATTGGATGCAGAAAAGAAACTATCTTTATTGGGAAGAATTAATCCTTTAGCCCTGGAAGAATTCCAAGCTTTGGAAGAAAGAAACCAATTCCTAACTGAACAATTAGAAGATGTTAAGAAAACCAGAAAAGATTTATTATCTGTTATCGCAGAAGTTGAAGAAAGAGTTCAACAAGTATTCAACGAAGCCTATAAAGATGTATCAATTGAATTTGAAAAGGTACTACCAAGACTATTTCCTGGTGGAGAAGGTCGTTTGTCTTTAACTGATCCAGAAAATATGCTGACAACTGGTATTGATATCGAGGTAAAACCTGCGGGTAAGCGTTACTTAAAACTTTCACTTCTTTCAGGTGGCGAAAAATCATTAGCCGCAGTTGCATTCTTAGTTGCTTTATTCAAAGCAAGACCTTCACCTTTCTACATACTTGATGAGGTTGAAGCAGCATTGGATGATGCAAACCTAGGAAGACTATTGGTTTTGTATGAAGAATTAAGAGAAAATTCTCAGTTGATTGTTATTACGCATCAAAAGAGAACCATGGAAATTTGTGATGCTCTTTATGGCATTTCTATGAGAGGCGATGGTATTTCAACAGTGGTAAGCCAACGTCTTCGTGAAGTTCGCGAAAATCAACCCGCTTAATTAATTTCTTTTCATGGGTATTTTTTCAAGAAAGAAAAATGAAGAAAAGGTTATTAAAACAAAATCTAGTTTTGGTAGCAATCTATTAAATATTTTTTCAAGAGTTAATTTAGATGAAGCAGCTTGGCAAGAAATAGAAGATACTTTAATTTTGGCAGATGTGGGTGTAAAAACCACGAAAGAAATAATCTTGGAATTAAAACAAAATCCTGTTTTAAAGTCAGCACATAGCGCGGAAGATGGAAAACAAGTTTTAAAAGATCAACTTGTTAAATCATTAGAGTCAACTAATCGAGAGTTAAATTTAAATGCTAAACCTTCCGTAATCATGATGGTTGGAATTAATGGCACTGGGAAAACTACCAGTGTTGGAAAACTTACAAATTTACTTACAAAACAAGGAAAGAAATGTGTTTTAGGTGCAGCAGATACTTTTAGAGCAGCTGCCAGTCAACAATTACAAACCTGGGGACAAAAAAGTGCTGTTGAAGTAGTTGTTGGCGAGGAAAATTCTGAACCTTCATCTGTGGCATTCAATGCTGTTCAAAAAGGTTTATCGGTTTCAGCAGATGTGGTCTTAATTGATACTGCGGGAAGATTACATACCAAAAATGCGCTGATGGATGAATTGGGAAAAGTTAAAAGAGTTATCGAAAAACATGCAACTGTCACAGAAATTTTATTAGTTATTGATGCCACGACTGGTCAAAATGGTTTGATTCAGGCAAGAGTATTTACTGAAGCAGTTGAAGTGACAGGAATAGTTTTAACGAAATTAGATGGAAGTGCAAAAGGTGGAATTGTAATTGCAGTTCAAAAAGAATTAAATATTCCTGTTAAGTTTGTTGGAATTGGTGAATCTATTGATGATTTAGTAGCTTTTGATCCAAATGATTTTGTTGAGGGTTTACTTAATTGAAACCTTCAACGAAAGAAGTAATTGAACATTTTAAAATGTCTATTCTTCCTATAGAGGGAACATATTTTTCAAAAACTTACGAGAGTAGTACAACTAATGTAAATGGTGGTCCTGATGGAACTGCAATTCTTGGACTTTATTCAGATGAACCCAGAAGTTGTTCTTTATTTCATAAATTAACTTTTGATGAAATTTGGCATTTTTATGCAGGAGATCCGATTAGATTAATTCTTCTTTATCCAAATAAAGAAATTAAAACAGTGGTTCTGGGAAGTAATTTTAAAGATGGTGAATTAATTCAATTTGTTGTGCCAAAAGGCGTTTGGCAAGCAGGTGAAATTGTTCCCGGGGGACAATGGGGTTTATTTGGCTGCACCATGGCACCAGGTTTTAGTGCAAACTCTTTTGAAGGTGGATACTACAAAGATTTAATTGAAATTTATCCGAATGCAAAAGATTATTTAGAAAGATTATGCGTTCCAAAAGATTCAGAAAAATTATTACCTAAAAATTATAAAGATTAAATTACTTGAAAAATAAGTAGTAAACCAATAATTAGCATCATTACAGATACGAGTACCTTTATAAAGCTGATTGTAATTTTATTGGAAAATTTATTTGCTAAAAATGAACCAGCAAAAGATGCCAAAACTGCAACGATAAACATGTTCAATGAAGAAGATTGGCTAAAAGATGCAAGACTGAAAATACTTAATCCGTAAACAATTATTCTTGAAATATCAACAATTAATGCAATCATTACCCCATCTGCAATATATGAATCTTTATTTAATCCTGTTTTAAGTAAAAACATAGATCGAAATGCTCCTTGATGTCCAGAAAGTCCACCAAAGAAACCTGATAAAACTCCACCGAAGGGAATTAATTTTTCAGAAAATTGTATCTTTCTTAAATTTGGAAGTATTTCAAATAAAGCAAAGAATACTATCAGTGCACCTATAACTTGGTGCAATAAATTTTCCTGTCCTGAGATGGAAACTAAAAGTAAGGATCCAAGTATTGAAAATATGCTTGCAGTGATTCCAAATCTCACCACAATATTCCAAGTAATTTTTTTATAAACAAGACCAAATTTAAATAAATTGTTTAATAAATGAACTATTGCAGTGGCCGATATTGCTGAAGTAAGAGGTAAAAATAGAGCATAAACAGGAAGTAAAATTGTGCCCAGTCCAAAACCTGAATATAGGGTGATAAAACCTGCGGCAAAAGAAACGATTCCCAAGACAAGAATTTCCATATTTTGCCCCCTTTTTCAATTAGATTGTGATTAAATTTAACACCTTTGTAACATTATTTAGCCCTTTTTGAAATCTATTTAAGCCACTATTCATATATTCCTTCACGCAATGGCGCGTTTTCAAAGGAAATCAACTACATAAATCCCTTAAAGGATGTGAAATTTTAATGCCTGAAATCAGTGCAGGAGATACTGCTTGGGTGTTAATCAGTGCAGCACTTGTTTTATTAATGACTGTGCCTGGTTTAGCACTCTTTTACGGTGGAATGGTTCGCGCCAAGTCAACATTGAACATGATGATGATGTCATTTGGTGCACTCTTTGTCGTAGGAATTATTTGGGTGACCTTTGGTTATTCAATGGCATTTGGTCCAGCTTTGGATTCTGGAAGTTTCTTAGGAAACCCAGGAACTTATTTTGGATTAAACGGCTTATTAAATACTTCAGCTCTAGCAATAAACGGAGCTTATTATCCAATTCCAGCTGGTGCTTTTATTGCTTTTCAAGCAATGTTTGCTGTTATCACAGTGGCACTTATTTCTGGTGCAATTGCAGATAGAGCAAGATTTGGAACTTGGTTAGTGTTCTCTGCAATTTGGGTAACAATTGTATATCTACCAGTTGCTCGTGCTGTGTTTTATTTCGGTGATCAAGAAGCAAATGGTGGTGGATTTATTGCCACAAAATTAAAAGCACTTGATTTTGCTGGAGGAACAGCTGTACACATAAATGCAGGTGCCGCAGGGCTAGCACTAGCACTTGTCTTAGGAAAAAGAATTGGTTTTGGAAAAATGCTTTTAAGACCATCTAATCTTCCTTTGGTAATGATTGGTGCAAGTTTGCTGTGGTTTGGTTGGTTTGGTTTTAATGCCGGATCCTCCCTTGGCGCAAATGGGTTAGCTGCTGTTGCATTTGTAAACACATTTAGTGCAACTTGTGCATCTGTTGCAGGTTGGCTCCTAGTAGAAAGATTGCGTGATGGACATGCAACATCCCTTGGTGCAGCTTCTGGAATTGTTGCGGGACTTGTTGCAATAACTCCAGCTTGTGCATTCGTAGATTCTTTTGGCGCATTACTAATTGGTCTAATTGCAGGAGCAGTCACTGCTTTGGCAGTAGGACTTAAATATCGATTTGGCTATGACGATTCACTAGATGTGGTTGGTGTGCATTTAGTTGGTGGATTAGTTGGAACGATTTTGATTGGTTTATTTGGCACCACAAAAGTAAACGATTTAGGTGTTGATGGATTATTTTACGGTGGTGGAGCATCTCAATTATTAATTCAAATTGAAGCTGCACTAATCGTGATGATTTTCTCCTTCGTTGTCACTTATCTAATTGCTAAAATCTTGAGTTCAACTCTAGGATTTAGAGTTACAAAAGATGAAGAATTAGAAGGTGTTGACATTGCGTTGCAAGCAGAAACTGCTTACGACTTAGTTGATAGTTCTAAAGGTTCAAGCAAAGGAGTAGGTGCATGAAACTAGTAACTGCAATAGTTAAACCTTTCAAAGTGGAAGATGTAAAAGCAGCACTTCAGTCACAAGGAATTAAAGGTATGACAGTCTCTGATGCTGCAGGTTATGGCAGACAAGGTGGTCACGTTGAGGTTTATCGCGGCGCTGAGTACACCGTTGATCTAGTTCCAAAAGTCAGAATTGAAGCATTAGTAAATGATTCTGATGTTTCAAAAGTTGTTGAGGCAATAGTAAATGCCGCAAAAACCGGAAAGATTGGCGATGGAAAAGTTTGGGTGATACCTGTTGAAGATGTCGTAAGAGTTAGAACAGGTGAACACGGCTCCGAAGCTATTTAGTGAACTATTTAGAAGAAAGAAAAACGCTACGTGCTGCTCCAATTGGAGCAGCACGTCGTTTGCGATTGTCGCAAATTTCAGATAAATATTTAATTGATTTATTTAATAATGCTGTGAAAAAAGAAGATTTTGGCAAAGTTGCTCTGGTTGGGGTAGGGGCAAACGGCAGACAAGATTTAACACTTGGATCAGATTTAGATTTAGTTTTAGTTCATGAAAAAGATTACATAATTGATCAAATAGCAGAAAAGATTTGGTATCCAATTTGGGATTTAGGTATCAAGTTAGATCACTCTGTTAGAACTGCTGCTCAAGTTAGAAATATGGCATCTTCAGATTTAGCTGTAGTTTTGGGCTGGTTAGATGCTAGAACTATTGCTGGAAATGAAGATTTAGTCAATAAAATTAGTTCTTCAGTTTTACAAGATTGGAGAGCATTTGCTGACAAAAGACTCAAACAACTTTATGAACAAGTAAAAGAACGAAAAGAAAAACAAGGGGAACTTTCTCAGTTAATAGAGCCAGATTTAAAAGAGTCTTATGGAGGTTTAAGAGATATTACAATTTTAAGAGCTGTTGCTGCTACTTGGAAAATTGATATTCCTAAAAAAATATTGGATGAAAATAGTCAGATAATTCAAGATGTAAGAGATGCTTTACATACTGTGCTTGAAAAACCTAGTGACAAACTAATTAGACAAGAACAAACTAGTGTTGCACAACTTTTAAATTTGAAAGATGCTGATCAGCTAATCAGAATGGTTTCACACTCAGGAAAAGTTATTGCTCACCACAGTGATGTTATTTGGCACAAAGTTAATTCAATAATTACAAAATCAAGTTTGATCAAGAGACTAAAAACAGAAAATAGGAAACCCTTAGTAGATGGGGTAGTAATACAAGATAATGAAGTAGTTTTGGCAAAAGATTCAAAGATTTCACTTGATGAAACTTTGGGGTTACGACTTGCTGCGGCAAGTTCTCAAGCAGGTTTATTTATTGCAGAACACACTTTAGAAAGAATTGTTAAAGAGGCAAAACCACTTGTAAATCCATGGAATCAAGAAGCAAAAGATGCATTTATTTCTTTACTTGGTTCTGGTAGACATTTAATTTCTACTTGGGAATCTTTAGATTTTGCCGGGCTAATTGAAATTTGGCTTCCCATTTGGAGTCGAGTTCGAGGATGTCCTCAAAATAGTCAAATTCATTCATTTACAGTTGATCGACATCTATTGGAAACAGCAATTTATGCAAACAATTACACCAGAGAAGTTTCTCGTCCTGATTTATTGTTAGTTGGATCTTTTTTTCACGATATTGGCAAAGGTGGAGATAAAGATCATTCTGATGAAGGTGCAGAAATAATGCAAAACCTTGCTCCAAATCTTGGATTTAATCAAGACGACACAAAAGTTTTAGTAAAACTAGTGCAACACCATTTATTACTTCCAGAATTTGCCACAAAAAGAGATTTAGAAGATCCATCAACCATTAGTAGTGTGGCAGAAATAGTTCAAAATGAAACATTCTTAGATCTTCTTTTTTACTTGACTCTTGCCGACATGTTTGCCACTGGCCCTCTAGCAAGTAGCGAATGGAGGCAACTTTTAATAAAAGAATTAGTGGAAAAAGTTAGGAATCAAATAAGGGGAGTAGAGCTTGAAATAAATCCCCATTTAAGTAAAGAAAAACAAGATTTAGTGAATAGAAAAGATGATCTAGTCTTAGAAATGAAGGAAACTCCAGAAGGGATTTCCTTAACAATTGTTACCGGTGATCAAACAGGGCTACTTGGTCTTATTGCCGGTGTTTTATCTTTAGAAAAACTTTTAGTGCGAAGTGCCAGAACTGAAACCATTGGTAAGAAAGCTGTGACAACTTGGAGAGTCAACTCGTTATTTGGAGACCCAGTTTCTACTTCACAAATATCTCAAACTCTGAATCTTGCTTTAAAAGGAAGCATTAATGTAGACGAAAAATTAAAAGCTAAAGCAGAATACCTTCCTAAACCTATTAATACTGCTAAAGCAAAAATAATTGAATTAAAAAATGTCAGCTCCACATCTTCTGTAATTGAAGTAAGAGCTCACGATGAGCCAGGTTTTTTAAGCAAAATTGCAAATGAAATAGCAAAAAACGGGGTTGATATACATGCCGCCATTGTTGAGACTTTGGGCTCTGAGGTTGTAGATGTTTTCTATGTCAGAGAACCTTCTGGGCAAGTATTAAGTCAAGAGCGCATGGCTAGTTTGATTCAAGCCCTTGACTACGCTTGCAATCATGTTCCAACAACTGTCTGATCGTCTAAATTCAACCTTTAAGTCCTTACGCACCAAAGGTCGTTTATCCGAAAAAGACATTGAAGACACAGTTAAAGAGATTAGAACTGCCCTTTTAGAGGCAGATGTGGCATTAAGTGTGGCAAATGATTTTTGTGAAAAAATCAAAGTTCAGTCATTAGGTGCAGAAGTTTCCCAATCGTTAAATCCTGCTCAACAAGTTGTAAAAATTGTTCATCAAGAATTAGTAAATATTTTGGGTGGAGATGCAAGAAGATTAACTTTTGCTAAAACTGGTCCGACAGTATTAATGCTTCTTGGTTTACAAGGTGCTGGTAAAACAACATTGGCAGCAAAACTTGCAAAACATTTAGTCAAAAATGGTCACACCCCACTTTTAGTAGCAGCAGATTTACAAAGACCAAATGCTGTTGATCAATTAAAGATTGTTGGTACACAAGCTGGTGTACCAGTTTTTGCACCAGAACCAGGAAATGGAGTAGGAGATCCGGTAAGAGTTTCAAAAGATTCACTGGATTTTGCAAACAAAAATTTACATGATTTCGTAATCATTGATACAGCAGGCCGTCTTGCAATAGATGATGAATTAACTAAACAAGCTCATCAAATAAGAAAAGCAGTAAATCCTCAAGAAACACTTTTAGTTATAGATTCAATGATCGGTCAAGATTCTGTCGTTACCGCTCAAAACTTTTTAGACAAAGTTGGCTTTGATGGAATTGTTTTAACCAAGTTAGATGGTGATGCCAGAGGTGGTGCTGCACTTTCTTTAAGAGCAATTACTGGAAAACCAGTGATGTTTGCTTCAAATGGTGAAAAATTAGATGACTTTGACATTTTCTACCCAGAAAGACTTGCTAATCGAATTCTTGACATGGGAGATGTTTTAACTTTAATTGAAAAAGCAGAAGAAGCATTTGATCAAGGACAAAGAGAAAGATTTGAAGCAAAATTAACAAGTGGTGAATCATTCACCCTTGATGACTTCTTGGAACAATTACAGTCAATTAAAAAAATGGGTTCAATGTCGAAGATGCTTGGCATGTTGCCTGGGATGGCGCAAGCTAAAAAACAAATAGAAAATTTTGACGATAGAGAAGTAACCAGGGTAGAGGCAATTATTCAATCCATGAAACCTGAGGAAAGACAAAATCCTAAATCAATAAGTGCTGAAAGAAAAGTAAAAATTGCTCAAGGTGCAGGAGTTGAAGTAAAAGATATTAATTCACTGATTAATCGATTCCAAGAAGCACAAAAAATGATGAAAAGAGCACAACTAGGTGGTGGAATGCCAGGCTTTGGAGGTGCCACTTTTGTTAAACAACAAAAGAAACAAAAACCTGGAAAAGGTGCCAGAAGAAGTGGTAATCCTGCTAAACGAGCGTTAGAAGAAAAAGGAATCAAAA
>JBEAYY010000030.1:0-18513 GCA_041170365.1 Actinomycetota bacterium | reverse complement strand
CGTACTGTTTTGTTTCTGTCGCGAGCAGCATTATTTTGTCCGATGCGCTTAATTTGCGATTTAATATTTGCCAATTTAAAACTCGTTTCTTTCCCTTAAAGTTGTGAGGCGCTTTATCGCTTCACTCAAACTACAGAGTAGCGTGTGACTTGAAAGTACTAATTAAGTACCCAAAAATTGCTTCAATAACTTAAAGGAAAGACCTAAATATTAATCGTGAATCCCGAAATTAATCCCGCAGGTCAAACTCCGGCAGAGCTAATTCGTAATTTTTGCATCATCGCCCATATAGATCATGGTAAATCCACTTTGGCTGATCGAATGCTCCAAATGACTGGAGTAGTTGAGGAACGAAATATGAGAGCTCAATATTTGGATCGTATGGATATTGAAAGAGAACGTGGTATCACAATTAAATCCCAAGCAGTTAGATTACCTTGGCAAGGAATTGACAATAAAAATTATGTTTTGAATTTAATTGACACACCGGGTCACGTTGATTTTACTTACGAAGTTAGTAGATCTTTGGCAGCATGCGAAGGCGCAATACTTTTAGTTGATGCTGCGCAAGGTATCGAAGCACAAACCTTAGCTAATTTATATTTAGCAATTGAATCAGACATTAAAGTTATTCCAGTTTTAAATAAAATAGATTTACCTGCTGCTCAACCGGAAAAATATGCAACAGAAATTGCAAACATAGTTGGTTGTAAACCAAGTGATGTATTAAAAGTTAGTGCAAAAACAGGTCAAGGCGTAAAAGAACTTTTAGATTTGGTAGTTGTTGAAGTTCCAGCACCAATAGGAGATGCAAATGCTCCTGCTCGGGCAATGATTTTTGACTCTGTTTATGACACTTATCGTGGAGTAGTCACATACGTTCGGGTAGTTGATGGAAAATTATTGCCCAGAGAAAAAATTAAAATGATGTCGACTGGCGCAACTCACGAATTGTTAGACATCGGAGTTATTTCACCAGAACCAAAATCAACAAAAGGTTTAGGAGTTGGAGAAGTTGGATATTTAATAACTGGAGTAAAAGATGTTCGCCAATCAAGAGTCGGTGACACAATTACTGATTCTAATAAACCAGCAAATAAAGCTTTATCTGGTTTTCGAGATCCAAAGCCAATGGTTTTTGCTGGTCTATTTCCAATAGATGGAAGTGATTATCCACTTTTAAGAGATGCGTTAGATAAATTGCAATTAAATGATGCAGCTTTAGTTTATGAACCAGAATCTTCAGTTGCATTGGGTTTTGGTTATCGTTGTGGTTTTCTTGGACTTTTGCATTTAGAAATTGTTAGAGAAAGATTATCTCGAGAATTTGATTTAAATTTAATTTCTACAGCACCAAGTGTGGGTTATCGAATAGTAATGGAAGATGGACAAGAACTTTCAATTACTAATCCAAGTGAATTTCCGGAAGGCAAAGTTAAAGAAATATTTGAACCTATTGTTAAAGCCACTATTTTAACTCCAAGTGAATACATTGGACCAGTTATGGAACTTGCTCAAGATAGAAGAGGCCAGATGCATAATATGGATTATTTATCTGAAGATCGTGTTGAGTTAAGGTACACACTCCCTTTAGCTGAAATTGTTTTTGATTTTTTTGATCAACTTAAATCAAAAACTCGCGGCTATGCATCATTTGATTATGAACCATCAGGAGAGCAAAGCGCTCAATTAGTAAAAGTCGATATTTTGCTGCACGGAGATCCAGTAGATGCATTTTCTTCTATAGTTCACAAAGATAAAGCCTATACATATGGAGTTGAAATGACTTCAAGATTGAAAGATTTAATTCCAAGGCAACAGTTTGAAGTTCCAATTCAAGCTGCAATTGGTTCAAGAATTATTGCAAGAGAAACAATTAGAGCGATTAGAAAAGATGTTTTAGCAAAATGCTATGGGGGAGATATTACGAGAAAAAGAAAACTGCTTGAAAAGCAAAAAGAAGGTAAAAAGAGAATGAAAATGGTAGGTAAAGTAGAAGTTCCTCAAGAAGCTTTTGTGGCTGCACTTCAAACTTCTTCTGAAAATGGCGCAAAAGAAAAAAATAAGTAGGAATTAAAATGGCGCAAGAACCTAACGGAGAAATAGCGCCACTAGATGGAAATCTTGATATCGAATTTAATAACTTATTAAATAAGCCATTTTCTGTTTACATCCACGTTCCCTATTGCAAAAAACGTTGTGGTTACTGCGACTTTAATACTTATACTCCCAATGAATTAGATGTAAATGATCAAATTGACAGTTGGGCTGAAGCAACGGTAAAAGAAATAAAATTGGCAAAGAAAGTTTTAAAAGAATATTTAGTAATTGACACAATTTTTTTTGGCGGAGGAACACCTTCACTGATCGGTAATAATGAACTGTCATACGTACTAAATAGCTTAAAAGAAAATTTTTATTTTGCAAACGATTTAGAAATAACTTTAGAGGCTAATCCGGATGATATAAATGATGAAAAAATTGAAATCTGGCAAGAAAATGATATAAATCGAATCTCAATAGGAATGCAAAGTTCTTCTAAGAAAGTTCTACAAATTCTTGATCGCACACATGATCAATTAAATATTGAGAAATCAGCAAAGTTACTAAGAAAACATGGTTTTAGTAATTTTAGTTTTGATTTAATTTATGGGACACCTGGCGAAAGTCTTGAAGAATGGCAAGAAAGTCTTGAATTTGCACTTAGCTTAAACCCAACACATCTATCAGCTTATTCTTTAGTTATTGAACCAGGAACAAAAATGGGTAATGATCTAAAGACAAATAAAATACAAAAAGTTAACGATGATTTAGTTGCAGATAAATATTTATTAGCGGATGAAATTTTGGAAAATCACGGTTTTAAATGGTATGAAATTTCAAATTGGAGTTTTAATAACTTAAAATCAAGACATAATTTAAACTACTGGCAAAACAATAATTGGTGGGGTTTTGGTCCCGGTGCTCATTCTCACATAGAGGGAAATAGGTGGTGGAATTTAAAGTTACCAAATCAATGGCGAGAAAGATTAGAAAATAATTACTCGCCTGCAAAAGCAAGAGAAATTCTAACTTCAGAACAGAAATTAAGTGAAAATATTATGCTTTCTTTGCGATTAAATTCAGGCTTAGATTCAACACAGTTTAGTTCTGGAATAATAAATGATTTGATTAAAGATGGTTTAATTTATTTAAACGAAAGGAATTTAGTTTTAACTAAAAGAGGAAGATTGCTTGCCGATCAGGTTTTTCTTCAATTAAGTAATTAAATTTAATATTTCACTCACAACCACTAAGGCAAAAGTGGCAGCAAAAATAAAAATAAAGTAATCTAGCACTTGACAGGCTTTAGTGCTAATGAATAAGAAATGGTGATTTCTTGGACGAAAGAAAGTTTGCAGTTTTAAGCGCCATCATTGAAGACTATGTCGCAACTCAAGAGCCAATTGGATCTAAAAGTCTTGTTGAACGACACAGTCTCAAAGTTTCACCTGCAACAGTTCGTAATGAAATGGCTGTCTTAGAAGATGAAGGCTACATTGTTCAACCTCATACAAGTGCTGGTCGAATTCCTACAGATAAGGGTTATAGAACTTTTGTCGATCGCTTGAATGAAGTAAGACAACTATCCCCAGCAGAAACTAGAGCTATAACTCAAGTACTTGAGGGAGCTGTCGATTTAGATGATGTAATGCAAAAAACCGTTAAATTACTTTCCCAACTTACTGGACAGATTTCTCTAGTTCAATATCCAATACTTTCAGGTTCAATCGTTAGACACATTGATTTAATTTCAATAAATGAAAAAAGAATCATGATTGTCTTAGTAGCAGATAGTGGAAGATTAGAGCAAGTTACAGTTGAATTAGAAAATAATATTGACGAGAAAACTTTAGTTTTATTACGAAATAAATTAAAAAATACAATAACCAATAAAAAATTTATTGAAGTAGCAAGTTTAGTGAAGAATTTTGAAGATGACAAAGAAATTAACAATAAAATATTTGTGGGTAAAGTTATAGAAAAAATAAAAATAATGGTAACTCAAAAATCAGATCAAAAAATAGTTGTTGCAGGAGCCAGTAATTTGGCAAAATTAGATTCTGAATTTAGTAAAAAATTATTACCAGTCTTAGACGAGATAGAAGAAAATGTTGTGATGCTTAAATTAATGGGGGAAATGGTTAATGAAGATGAACTTTTCATCCGTATTGGTCATGAGAATAAGGTCCCTAATCTACATTCAGCGTCAGTAGTTTCATCTGGCTATATAACTGGTGATTCTTTGTCAAAACTTGGAATAGTTGGGCCAACCAGGATGGATTATCCAGGTACTATTTCTGCAGTCCGCGCAGTTGCAAGATATTTGGGAAGAATTTTGGGTAATAAATAAATGGCAAATGATTATTACGACATTTTAGGCGTTGACTCGGATGCAAGTAGCGATGAAATAAAAAAAGCTTATAGAAGACTTGCTCGAGAATTACATCCTGATTTAAATCCAGATCCAGTTGCTGCAGAAAAATTTAAGGAAGTAACTGCTGCTTATGAAACTTTAAGTGACGATCAAAAACGCAGAATGTACGACTTAGGTTTTTCCGGCAATGGTCCAAGTGCTGGAGGTTTTGGTTTTGGAGGACTGGGAGATTTTGTTGACGCATTTTTTGGCTCAACGCAGCAAAGAGGTCCAAGATCAAGAACAAGACGTGGGCAAGATGCATTAATACAAATTGAAGTTGAATTAGTAGAAGCATTCACAGGTATAAATAAAGATTTAACAGTTGAGACTGCTGTTGTTTGTTCAGTCTGTCAAGGAAGTTGTTGCGCTAGTGGAACTTCTCCAACCGTTTGCTCAATGTGTAGAGGTAGAGGTGATGTGCAAGCAGTTCAACGTTCACTACTAGGACAGGTTGTTTCCAGTAGACCATGTCCACAATGTTCTGGATTTGGAACGGTATTACCAAGTCCATGTGCAGAGTGTGCTGGCGAAGGAAGAGTTAGAACACGTGCAACTTTAAATGCACAAATTCCTGCAGGTGTTGATTCGGGTACAAGAGTGCAACTTGTTGGTCGTGGAGAAGTTGGTCCTGGCGGTGGGGAAGCTGGAGATTTGTATCTGGAGATAATCGTTAAGCCGCATAAAACTTTTCATCGTGAAGCAGATGATTTACATAGTTTAATCAATATTCCAATGACTGCTGCAGCTTTAGGAACTAATTTTGTATTTCACACTTTTGAATCAGAAGAAAATATAACTATCAAACCTGGCACGCAATCTGGAACAGTCATTACTTTGAGAGGTAAAGGCATGCCAAGACTTAGACGTGAAGGTAAAGGTGATTTACATCTAGAGGTAAATGTTGAAACACCATCTGGAATAAATGAAGAGCAAAAAAACTTGTTAAAAAAATTAGCTGAATTAAGAAAAGAAGATAAATTAAATATTGAGCCAGAAAAAATAAATGACACTGGATTATTTTCAAAAATAAGAGATGTGTTCTCAAGATAAAAATGCAACCTGCATATTTTATTGCTTCAACAGAAGAATTAAATCAATCGATTATCACCTTGGAAGGTGATGAAGCTCATCATGCAATAAAAGTAAGAAGAACTGAATTAAATGAAATTATTCTTGTAACAGACACAAAAGGATTAGTTGTTGAGGCAAAAGTGGTAGAAATTGGACCCGGCAAAATACTTAAGGCAGAAATAATAAACAAGAAACAACATAAAATACAAAATCCAATAGTTTGTGTAGCCCAAGCAGTTGCTAAAGGAGATAGAGCAGACCTTTCAATAGAGCTTTTGACTGAAGTAGGCGTGGATAAAATTATTCCGTGGCAAGCAAATAGAAGTGTTTCAAAGTTAGAAAATAAAACAGAAAAATTAATTCAGAAATGGCAAAGCATTTCTAGAGAATCAACTAAACAAGCAAGGCGTTCTTTTATGCCAGAAATTTTAAATTTAGTAAATTCAAAAGATTTAGTGGAAGAATTTCAAAATTATGAACAAATTATAGTTTTAGATCCAGATTCATCGGTTAATTTTACTGATGCAATAAAAAATATTTCTAATAGTATTTTGCTAGTAATCGGGCCAGAGGGTGGAATTGATGAAACAGAAATGACTTTGTTTAAAAATGCAAATGTGGTTTTTGCAAGCCTAGGTGAATCAATTTTAAGAACATCCTCTGCAGGAGCAATTAGTGCAGCAATTTTACTTGCGCAAACAAAATGGATAAAATAAGTAGATGACTGATTGTTTATTTTGCAAAATCTCAAACGGAGAAATTCCTGCAAATAAAGTGTATGAAAATGATGATTTTTTAGCTTTTAATGACATTGATCCAAAAGCACCTATTCATATTTTGGTTATTCCAAAAAAACATTTTGAAAATATTTCAGATTTAAGTAAAAATGATCAAAAACTAACAGCTGGTTTAATGAATACTGCTTCAATAATCGCCGAACAAGAAAAATTATCAAATGGTTTCAGAATTGTGTTAAACACCGGCAAGGACGGTGGTCAATCTGTATTTCACGTCCATGCCCATGTTTTGGGTGGTCGTAGCCTAACTTGGCCACCAGGTTAATTGTCCAAATTATTTGAGCAAATATTATAAAAATAGATGACAAGCCTTAGTAGCGATTTTCAATCTCGCATTATTATTCCTAATTCAATTTCTATGATTTCACTTCTTGGAACTAATGATGAAAATTTAAGAATTGTAGAAAAATCTTTCCCTGAAGTAAATTTACATGTACGAGGAAATGAAATAAATCTAAATGGAAATGTAAGTTCAGTTAAACTTGTGAATCAACTTTTTTCAGAACTTATTTCTTTAATAAGAACTGGGCAGTCATTAAATTCAGACGTAATTGAAAGATCGATTTCAATGCTTAATGCAGAAGAACAAATTAGTCCAAGCAAAGTCTTATCAGTTGATATTTTGACTTCCCGTGGTAAATCAATTAGACCTAAAACATTTAATCAAAAAAAATATGTTGATGCAATTGACAACAAAACAGTAGTTTTTGGAATAGGACCAGCAGGCTCAGGAAAAACTTATCTAGCAGTAGCTAAAGCTGTTCAAGCCTTGCAGGCTAAACAAGTTAACAGAATTGTTTTGACTAGACCAGCAGTTGAAGCAGGTGAACATCTTGGATTTTTACCAGGAACTTTATCGGAAAAAATTGATCCTTATTTACGCCCACTTTACGATGCACTTCAGGACATGATTGATCCTGAAAAAATTCCGAAACTTATGACAAATGGTTCCATTGAAGTAGCACCTCTTGCATATATGAGAGGTAGAACTTTAAATGATTCTTTTATTATTCTTGATGAGGCTCAAAATACCTCCCCAGAGCAAATGAAAATGTTTTTGACCAGACTTGGTTTTGGTTCAAAGATGGTTGTCACCGGTGATGTCACACAAATTGATTTACCTTCAGGAACAAAATCAGGATTAAAAGTTGTGCAAGATATTTTGGGATCGGTTGATGATTTAGAGTTTGTGAATTTGACTTCTGAAGATGTCGTTAGGCATAAATTGGTGAGTCGAATTGTCGAAGCGTATGAATCTTGGGACCAAAAATCTGATAAAGGAAATAACAGAAAATGATAGAAATTGAAAATAAAAGTTCTTTTGGAATTGATGAAAAAAAACTTAAATTTTTTGTGAGTAAAATTTACTCCGAATTAAACATCCCTGAGCATTTTGCGCTTTCAATACTTTATGTAGATGTTAAAGAAATGCAAGAGCTTCATTTTAAATGGATGAAATTAAATACCCCAACAGACGTTATGAGTTTTCCTATGGACGAAGTTAATAATTCAGGTAGAACTAAAGACAAAATATTGGGAGACGTTATTATTTGTCCAAGCGTTTCTTGGAGTGAAGCTACTTTTAGAAGAGAAAATCCAGCAAGATATTTTGTATTTTTACACGTCCATGCAATTTTGCATCTTCTTGGACATGATCATCAAAAACTTAGACCTAGAAAAGTGATGAAAAGACTTGAAAAGCAAGTTATGGAAATGATTGAGAAAGTTAAATAGTTGACTAATTTAACAAGTTTGATTTTTATTGCTATTGTCATTGAAATTTTAGCTGCTGTTTTTATTGCAACTAAAACTGCAATATCAAGGACATCTGAGTCAAGAGTTGAAGTTTTTAGTAAGGATTCTGGAAAAAATATTACTAAACTTGAAAAAGTTATATTAGACAAAACAAAACATGTTGCTTCTCTTCAACTTTTGGCACTAGCATTAACATCTGCTGGTGGAGTGTTTCTTACTTTTGTAATAATTAAAATCTATTCGGCAAACTCTTTTTCAATATTTTTATCGACAGTTATAGTTTCACTTCTTGGCTTTATTGTCTTAGGTGTTGCACCAGAAACTCTGGGTAGACAAAAATCAGATTCAATTGCGTACTTCATGGCACCTATTTCTTTGTTAATTAAGCCAGTGATTTGGCCTATTGCCAAAATTCTTGTATCAATTGGAAATGCTTTAACTCCAGGTAAAGGTTTTAAAGATGGACCATTTGCTACTGCAGAAGACTTAAGAGATTTAGTCGACCAAGCCGAAGAAGCAGACGTAATTGAAGATGAAGAGCGTCAAATGATCCATTCTGTTTTTGAGCTTGGCTCAACTGTTGCACGTGAAGTTATGGTTCCAAGAACTGAAATGGTCTGGATTGAAAAAGGAAAAACACTTCGCCAAGCAATCTCTTTGGCGCTTAGATCTGGATATTCCAGAATTCCAGTTATTGGACAAGATTCAGATGACATAATCGGAGTCGTTTATTTAAAAGATATTTCACGCAGAATTTTTGAAAATTCCGATTCTGAAAGAAATGAACTTGTTGAGCAATTAATGAGAAGTGCTTATTTTGTGCCTGATAGTAAACCTGCAGATGAATTACTCAGAGAAATGCAAGCAGCAAGAGTTCATTTAGCTGTAGTAGTTGATGAATATGGTGGAACAGCAGGACTAGTCACGATTGAAGATATTTTAGAGGAAATCGTCGGTGAAATTACCGATGAATATGACACACATATCGAAGAAGTAAACGAACTTGGACCAAGTGTTTTCCGAGTAAGTTCTAGAATTCATTTAGACGATGTTGCAGAACTAATTAAAGTAGATCTTTCAAGTGATGATGAGGGCGTTGATACCCTAGCTGGATTTTTAGCTAAAAAAATTGACCGAGTCCCAATACCTGGAACTTCTATAGAAATAGATGGTTGGGAATTTGTGGCAGAAAGAGCTGCAGGACGTAGGAATAAAGTTGGAACTATTTTAATAAGAAAAATAGAAAACTCTGATTTATAGTAAATCAACTCTGAAATTAATTAAAAACTACGCATCAGGCACAATATAAACATGAGTGAATTTAGAAGTGGATTTGCATGCATTGTTGGAAGGCCAAATGTTGGCAAATCTACTTTAACAAATCAATTAGTTGGGCAAAAAATTTCAATTATTTCAAAACAACCACAAACCACCAGGCATGCAATAAGAGGAATTGTTCATAGCGATATTGGTCAAATAGTTCTAGTGGATACTCCAGGAATTCATAAACCAAAAACTCTTTTAGGATCAAAATTAAATGAATTAGTGAAGCAAACTTGGTCAGAAGTTGATGTAATAGTTTTTTGTATTCCTGCAGATCAAAAAATTGGTCCTGGAGATAAATTTATTGCACAAGAAATTATGAAGTATTCAAAGAAACCAAAAATAGGAGTTTTAACAAAAATTGATAATGTTAAACAAAATATAATTGCAGAAAGACTTATTGAATTAGATAAATTAGCAAAGGAATTAAAGTTTGAATGGCAAGAAATTATTCCACTTAGCTCACAAACTGGTGAAAATTTAGAAAAATTACAAGAATTAATTATTAAATATTTACCAATCGGTCCAGAACTTTATCCACAAGAAGTCATAACTGATGAATCAATAGAAACAATGATTTCTGAATATATTAGAGAAGCAGCTTTAGAAGATCTAAGAGAAGAATTACCTCATTCACTAGCAGTTGTAGTGCAAAAAATTGAGACGGATGAAGAAAGACCAGCTGATAAACCATTAATGAGAATTTATGCAGAGATTTACGTTGAACGTGATAGCCAAAAAGGAATAATAATTGGTAATAAAGGATCTAAATTAAAAGAAATCGGATCAGTTGCAAGAAAACAAATAGAGAAATTGGTAGGTATGAAGGTCTATCTAGACCTGCAAGTAAAAGTTGCATTAAATTGGCAAACTGACCAAAATCAATTAACTAAGCTAGGTTTTTAATCAGTTTCCTTATTTTCATTAATATGTAATTCGTCAATAATTTCATAACGTTTGCCATATGTTTGAACTAAAGCAATAATTGCTGCGGCAATGGGAACACCAATTAAGGCTCCAACTGGTCCAAAAAAACTAGCAAAAATTATTACTGAAGCAAAAGCTACTGCAGGATGTATGTTCATGGTCATCGAAGAGACTCTTGGAGTTAATAAATAATTTTCAATTTGTTGATAAATTGTTACAAAGATTACAACAAATAATCCATCAATTGGTTCATTCACAACTGCCACAATCGCAGGAATTATTCCACCCAAATAAGAACCGATTGTTGGAATAAATTGACTAATTATTCCAGTAAATAATCCCAATGGTAGCCAATATGGAACATCAATGATAAGTAAAAATACTGAGGTAATTACAGAATTAATTGTCGCAAGAATAACTCGACTAATAACAAATCCACCAGTTTTTTCTGTAGCTACTTTCCAAACTGTGGTAAAAACAACTTGTTGTTTAGCTGGTAACCAACTAGCTATTGATCTTCTTATTTTTGGAGTCTCAGATGCAAAGTAAAAAGCAAAAAGAAGCAAGGTAAAAATATTGAACAAAAATCCAGCAATACTTGTGACCACGCCAAAAATTCCACCTGCAATATTTTGAGCAAATGTGGCAATTTGAGAATTTGAAATATTCAAAGACTCCTCAATATTAGCTGGACTTAAATTCAAATCAAAACTGTTGTTTAGCCAAGTTGAAAAACCTTCAATTAAACTTGGAATTTGAGTAATTAAACTTGCTAATTGCGACGCTAGAAGTTGACCAAAAGAGGCAATAAAAGCAAATACAAGTGCTACTAAAGTAAGTAAAACGATAAAAGTACTTAAACCACGTTTAATGCCAGATTTGGTAAGTCTTTCCACTAAAGGCGTTATTGCAATACCTATAAGCCAAGCAAGAAGAATTAGAAATAGAAAATCTTTACTTTTATTAAATGCCCATTCAACCAATTGGAAAAAAATAACGATAATTAAAACAGTTATTATGCTTCTTTGAATAAATCTTCTATTAACAGAAAATTCCCAATTTGCCCCAGATCCGCTTTTGCCCGAAATATCTGGTTGAGAATCCTGATTAGATGGATTAGTCAATTTAGCTCCCTTGCTCTAATTGATAACTCTACTTAACTTCAATAACTTAAGGAGTGTTGTGGTGAGAACAAAATCGGAATTTCCAGCAGAATTAGACCTATGCCGCAATATCGCGATGAAGGAATAGTGCTTCGAACTCAAAGACTAGGCGAAGCAGATCGCATAGTCACGGTTTTAACCAAAAACAATGGAAGAGTTCGAGCAGTTGCTAAGGGTGTAAGAAAAACTACTTCTCGATTTGGGGCAAGAGTAGAACCTTTTGGACATATTGATGCTCACTTTCATTTAGGAAAAAGTTTAGATATTTTAAGTCAAGTTGAGTCTCTATTTTCTTATGGTTCGATATTGTCTCAAGATTATTCAAAATGGACTGCAGGCCAAGCAATGCTTGAAACCACTGAACAATTAACTCCAGAAGAAAAAGAACCTGCTACTCAGCAATATTTACTTCTTATTGGGGCTTTGCGATCTTTAGTTAAAGCAGAACACGATTCAAATTTAATCTTGGATTCATTTCTTTTACGTTCCTTAGCAATATCAGGCTATGCACCATCTTTTTATGATTGTGCAAGATGCGACAAACCAGGCCCTCACAGAGCATTTTCAGTTGCAGCAGGAGGAACTGTTTGTGACGACTGTAAAATTTCAGGTTCAGTACTTCCTTCCATAGCGACTTTAGAATTAATGTCAGCATTATTGATTGGAGATTGGATAGTTGCAGATGCTTCAGAGCCAAAAGCTAGGCGAGAGGCAAGTGGCATAATCGCTGCATATTTACAATGGCATATTGAACGAGGTATCAGATCTTTGAGAATGGTGGAGAGAAAATAATTGGTTAAAAGTAGAAAAAAATATCCACCAGTTCCCAAACACAAAACTGGTGTTAAGCCACCTGCAATATCTTCCACATTTATTCCAAACCATGTAGCCATTGTGATGGATGGAAATGGCAGATGGGCAAAAGAAAGAGGATTACCACGAACTGCAGGACATGAAGCAGGAGAATTAGCGTTATTAGATGCTGTTTATGGAGCATTAGAAATTGGAGTTAAGTATTTAACTGTTTATGCATTTTCAACAGAAAATTGGAAAAGAAGTCCTGACGAAGTTAAATTTTTAATGAATTTTAATCGCGAAGTAATTCATCGAAGAGTTGAAGAAATGAATCAATTTGGCATAAAAGTTAGATGGGCAGGAAGAGAAGCTCGACTGTGGAAAAGCGTTGTTGATGAATTGAAAAAAGCAGAAAGAAAAACTTCCAAAAATGATCAATTAACCTTAACGATGTGTGTTAATTATGGAGGAAGAGCAGAAATTGTTGATGCAGTAACAGAAATTGCTCGCGATGTAAAAATTAGAAAATTACGACCAGATTCAATATCTGAAAAAAAACTTAAACGATATTTATATGAACCAAATATGCCAGATGTTGATTTATTCTTAAGAACTTCTGGAGAACAAAGAACCAGTAATTTTTTATTGTGGCAATCAGCTTATGCGGAAATGGTTTTTATGGATGTTTTATGGCCAGATTTTGATAGAAGACATTTATGGCAAGCAATTGAAATATATGCCAAACGTGAGCGTCGTTTTGGTGATGCAAAACCTAATTAACGACAATTTTTACAAAGACCAAATATTTCTATAACATGTCCTGAAATTTCATAATTATTTTCTTGAGAAATTTTTTGCATTAAGTTTTCGATTTCTGAAGTATTAAATTCACTAGTTGTAGCACACTTTGTGCACACTAAATGATGGTGATGATTTTGACTACAAACTTTATAAAGTGTTTCACCATTTTCATTTTTTAAACTATCAACTAGTCCAGTCTCAGATAATGCTTGTAATGTTCTATAAACTGTGGCTAATCCAATTTTTTCACCTCTCGAAACAAGTAATTTATGTACTTCTTGAGCAGAACTAAATTTGGTTATTGATAGTAATAAATCAGAAATTGCTTTTCGTTGCTTGGTATTTTTACTTAAAATACTAGACAAAGTTACTCTCCTAGATTTCCAATAATTAACCACATAGCAACAACACCAACAACTGTGGAAAGCATAGTTAATTTAGAAGGGTGTTTTGCGTGGGCTTCTGGCAAAATATGAGAGGTTGCTAAATAAATAATGATTCCAGAAAATGCAGCTAAATAAATTCCAATACTTGCCTCACTAATAGCTAGAGCACTTCCCACAATTGCTCCACCAATTCTCATGACAGCATCAACACTTAAGAGTGCAAAACCTGACTTTGACCATTTACCACTTTTAATAAGTAGAGAAACGGTGTTTAAACCATCACTAAAAGCATGAGCAAGAAGAGCGATGAAGACTGTTATACCTAAAGCAGTGCTAACTTGAAAAGCAATTCCTAGAGCAACACCGTCTAGGAAAACATGTCCAGCCATACCTAATGCCCCTAATCCTCCAGCAAAATTTATGGGGTGCTTATGGCCAGAAAATTCAGACTCAGTTGCTTCATGTGATCCAAAAATTTTTTCTAAAAAGTGAACTGATAAAAAGCCGACAACTAAAGATAGAGAAACAACTTGTACTCCTGCAAAACTATTTGAGTTCATTTCAAAAATTTCTGGCAACAAATCAAATGCCACAAGACCAAGCAAAAGACCAGCAGAAAGACCTAAAACTAAATGCAAACGATCTTTGCCTTTAAGAGCTAATAGACCTCCTAAGAAAGTGGCAATGACAGTTACTGCTGCCAAGAGAATCGGGGTATTCATGAAAGTCTCCTTTTAATTTAGTACTTTCAAGTTATACTAAATGAGAATGATTGTCAATATCAAATAGAGGTAAATCTAGAAAAAGCTGCATAAAGCAATAGTCCTATTACTAAAATTCGAAGCAACCTTGAAGTTGGAACCAAAATCAACCAAGAAAGAATCAACAACCAGCCTAGAAATAAGGCAATAAAAAATAGTGCGAAAAATCCAATCCAAAACCCCCAGGTCTCATTGGGATTAGCCAACAAACCCACAAGAAGTAGAAAAGTCATCACAATAGGAATTACCCAACGAGGCAAAGCATGCAAACGAACTAAGAAAGGTGAACTAACTTTTGCCACATACTTTTGAAAATCTGACACTTTATGCCTCACTAACTAAACCTATCGTCACCCTCTAGTCTGACGGATATGTTTGTGATTACTCAACATCAACCTGCAAATAGTGATGAATTCTTAC
The DNA here is from genome assembly GCA_041170365.1 of Actinomycetota bacterium. GTDB lineage: Bacteria > Actinomycetota > Actinomycetes > S36-B12 > UBA5976 > ATZT02. Next base: position 3,855 of record JBEAYY010000030.1, on the reverse strand, counting down.
AGCAGGTACAAACCATGACCGAGCAATTATCTAAAGAACCGGGATTTATTCGTTTATCAGTAACAAGATCTGTTGATGAGCCAAATAATTGGAAAATTGTTCAAGAATGGGAGCAAATTGGGGATGCTCGCAGAGCCGTAAATTCTTCCAAGAACAGAATGATTGTTTGGCCTGTTTTATCTCAGGCACAAAATGAAGTAACTTTTTATGAAACTCTGGTTGATTATAAGGATGGGAAAAGTTTCACTTTTGAGTCAGGACTTAGCCAGTCATAGAGCCTTGTTTAAGTAGGCTTAGGAAAGATAAATAAGGGATCTGAGGGTTAATGCCAATCGACAAAGTAGAAGCAGTCGTTAATTTATGTAAACGACGTGGCTTTGTTTATCCCTCCAGTGAAATTTATGGTGGCACAAGGTCTGCTTGGGATTATGGTCCCTTAGGTGTTGCTTTAAAAGAAAATGTAAGAAACCAATGGTGGAACTCCATGGTCAAGTTTCGTGATGATGTAGTTGGGCTTGATTCTTCAATAATTCTTGCGCCTCAAGTTTGGCAAGCTTCAGGACATGTTGATGCATTCGTTGATCCTTTAACTGAATGCAAAAAATGTCATAAAAGATATAGAGCAGATCAATTAATTGAAAACTTTGAAAGTAAACATAAAAAAGCTCCTACAAATGGTTTGAAAGATATAGCTTGCGTTAACTGTGGCTCAAAAGGTGAATTCACTGAAGAAAGAATGTTTAATGGAATGCTTACTACTTCTATTGGAGTAGCAGAAGATGATGGGGCACTTCATTATTTAAGACCAGAAACTGCCCAAGGAATATTTGTCAATTTCAATAATGTTTTAACTACTTCGAGAAAAAAACCTCCCTTTGGAATTGCCCAAATAGGAAAATCATTTAGAAACGAAATTACTCCAGGAAATTTCATATTTCGAACAAGAGAATTTGAACAAATGGAATTAGAGTTTTTTGTTAAACCTGGTGAAGATGAAAAATGGCATGAGTATTGGTTAGAGCAAAGATGGAATTGGTACGTAGACCTTGGAATAAAAGAAAGTAATTTGAGAAAATTTGAACATCCAAAAGAAAAATTATCTCATTATGCGAAAAGAACTGTTGATATTGAATATAAATTTAATTTTTCAGGATCTGAATGGGCAGAATTAGAAGGAATTGCTAATAGAACAGATTATGATTTAAAAACACACAGTCAAGCAAGTGGCAAAGATTTAGTATTTTTTGATCAAGAATCAAATGAAAAATATATTCCATATGTAGTTGAACCTTCTGCTGGTTTAACTAGAGCAGTATTAGCGTTTTTACTAGATGCTTATGATGAAGATGAAGCACCTAATTCAAAAGGTGGGGTAGATAAAAGAACTGTACTTCGATTCGATCCAAGACTTGCCCCAATAAAAGTAGTTGTTTTACCACTTTCTCGTGATGAGAAATTAAGTCCATTGGCTAAAAAGATTGCTCAAGATTTAAGAAAAAATTATATGGTGGAATTTGATGATTCAGGTGCAATTGGAAGAAGATATAGAAGAGCAGATGAAATCGGAACACCATTTGCAGTAACCGTTGATTTTGATTCACTTGATGATAATTGTGTAACCATAAGAGAACGAGATTCGATGAAACAAGAAAGAGTCAGCATAAATGAATTACCAGATTGGTTAGCACAAAGACTTTCAGTTTAAAATAAATTTATAGATGAAATTAGTTACTTCAAGATTTGTTGTTGATCCTCCAGTCGTTCTTGCCCCAATGGCAGGAATAACCAATCAAGCTTTTAGAAGATTATGCAGAGAATACGGTGCGGGATTATATGTAAGTGAAATGGTAACTAGTAGAGCTTTAATTGAAAGATCTCCAGAAACTATTCGAATGGTTACACCGGATAAAGATGAAAATATTAAGAGTGTTCAACTCTATGGTGTTGATCCTGAAGTAATGGCGAAAGCAGTTGAATTATTAATCAGAGAAAACAGAGCAGATCACATTGATTTAAACATGGGATGCCCTGTCCCAAAAGTTACTAAAAAAGGCGGTGGTGCCGCTCTTCCATGGAAAAAAGATTTATTTAAGGAAATATTAAAAAGTGCAGTTGATGCATCAAATAAAGTAACTAAAGAATTGGATTTAAAACCAGTTCCAATAACAGTAAAAATGCGCATGGGAATAGATGATGAACATTTAACCTATCTTGACGCTGCAAAAACAGCTGTTGAAGTTGGAGTTACTTGGATTGCATTACATGCTCGAACTGCAGAACAAATGTATTCAGGAACAGCCTCTTGGGAAGCAATAAAAAAATTAGTTGATGAGTTAAAAGGAAGTAATGTTCCTATTCTTGGAAATGGCGACATTTGGTCAGCACAAGATGCGTTAAAAATGGTTCAACAAACTGGCTGTGATGGGGTTGTGGTTGGCAGAGGTTGTCTTGGAAGACCTTGGCTGTTTGGTCAATTAAGTGCAGCGTTTGAAGGAAAAGAAATTCCGCAAGATCCAAATTTAGAAGAAATATCACTGATCATTAAAAGACATGCAACTTTACTTTGTGAACTATACGGGGAATACAAGGGAATAAGAGATATTCGAAAACACATGGCTTGGTATTTAAAAGGATTCTCGGTGGGAAATCAATTAAGAACTTCACTTGCCATGGTTGAAAGTTTAGAGCAATTAGATTTTTTACTTGAGAAATTAGACAAGAAGCAAGAATTTCCTGAGATGGTTCAAGATAAACCAAGAGGAAGAGTTGGTTCAAGAAAAAAAGTATCACTTCCTCATAATTGGTTAACTACCAGAAATATAAATAAAGAAGAAGAACAAGATTTAAAATTTGCAGAACTTTCTGTAAGCGGTGGTTAATTGTTTATTCTTAAGTTAACTTTTAAATTAGTAAAAGTTCTAATTTATTTAGCTATTTTTAGTGCGTTATTTTTCTTTTTTTATCATTCCTATGGAGTCTATTCTTCTAGTAAAGTTCAATCGGTAGAAAAAACTGATGCAATAATTGTTCTAGGGGCTGCTCAATTTAATGGTGAACCTTCGCCAGTTTTTAAGTCAAGATTAGATCATGCATTAGAACTCTTCAACGATAATGTTTCTAAAACAATAATTACCGTTGGGGGAAAACAAAAAGGTGATAAATTCACAGAAGCAGAGGCAGGTAAAAATTATTTAGCTCAATTCATTCCTAAAGAAAATATTTATTCCATCAAAGACGGAAAAGATACCTTAGAAAGTTTTGAATTAATTAGAGAAAAATATCGTGATTTGAATAAAGTAACTTTGGTTTCTGATCCCGCACATTTATGGAGAAGTAAATTAATGGCAGAAGATCTAAATTTTGAAGTTTTTCTTTCAAGTACCACCCAAGGCCCTGGAAGTAAACTAACAATTGATTATTTTATTCGTGAATTTGTAGCTTCTATGAGGTACAACTTTATGCATAATTTTCCAAGTCAGTGGGACTTACTAAAGTCAATATTGGTATGAAATTTGAAGATGACCAATTATCTCCTGGTTATGAACTATTTGATGAAGAACGTTTTATTAATGAACCACCAAAACGACATGGCAGAAGAGCCTTTGCTAGAGATAAAGCAAGAGTTTTACATTCATCAGGTTTAAGAAGACTTGCTGCAAAAACTCAAGTAATGACTGCGGGAGCAGATGATTTTCCAAGAACCAGACTTACTCACACATTAGAAGTTGCACAAATTGGTAGAGAACTTGGTGAAACATTAGGTTGTGATCCTGATTTAGTTGAAACTGCATGTTTGGCTCACGATTTAGGACATCCACCATTTGGCCATAACGGCGAAGAAGCACTACATAAATT
>JBEAYY010000029.1:0-3415 GCA_041170365.1 Actinomycetota bacterium | reverse complement strand
GAAAGAGATATTTTGGATGGTGTGGCTTGGTCGCAAGTTCAATAAATAATTTAACAAAATTAGAAAAAGCCATTTGTGATTGCAAAAAATGCCCCAGACTTGTTAAGTGGACTAGAAATGTTGCTAAGGAAAAAAGAAAATCTTATGAAAATGAAATTTATTGGGGAAAGCCTGTTCCAGGTTTTGGTGATAAAAAACCAAAACTTTTAATTGTAGGACTAGCACCTGGTGCACATGGTGCAAATAGAACAGGTCGTATTTTTACAGGAGATCGAAGTGGAGATTGGTTATATCGAGCAATGCATAAACAAGGTTTTGCTAATCAACCAGATTCAATAAATAAAAAAGATGGACTAAAACTTATAAACGCAAGAGTTTTAACAGCAGTAAGGTGTGCACCTCCTGATAATAAGCCATCTATAAAAGAGCGTGATAATTGTAAAAATTGGTTGGACATTGAATGGAAATTAATAGAAAATAATTTAAAAGTGGTTATAGCTCTTGGAAGTTTTGCCTGGAAACAAACTTTAGAGATTTTAAAAGATCAAGGATTTAGTGCAAAAACTAAATCCAAATTCTTTCATGGAGCAAAAATAGTTTTTCAAAAAAATAATCACCAAATAACACTTTTAGGTAGCTACCACCCAAGTCAACAAAATACCTTTACTGGCAGACTTACGGAAAGCATGTTTGATTCAGTCTTTGGCACTGCTTCAAAACTGATTTCAACTGGAAAGTAATCTGTATCTATTGCCCTCGTAGCCCAATCGGCAGAGGCAGCAGACTTAAAATCTGTCAAGTGTGGGTTCGAGTCCCACCGAGGGCACGTATTTAGGAAGCATACTTTTACTCAAAGTATTTGCTTATCTTCTTCTATTTGTATTGATTAATCACCCAACATTGAATAAATATTTATCTTTGGTCTGGTTTGAATATTGAATTCTGGCTAGGATGACAAAAACCTACTTTTGGTGAAAGAGTGATGATGGCAAAGCAACCTTGGTTAGCTAAATACCCAGACGGGGTAAGTCCGCAACTAGCAAATACAGATATTGCGCACCTTCCAGATTTAATTCGTAGAGCTACAAAAACTTTTGAAAATAACATTGCATTTACTCAATGTATGCCAAATGGTATGAATGGGTCTTTAACTTTTAAACAAGTAGATGAACTTTCAGATGATTTTGCAGTTTATTTACGTGAAGTCTTAGGACTTAACGCAGGAGAACGAGTGGCTGTACAGATGCCAAATTGTTTGAGTTATCCAATAGTTGCATTTGGAATTATGAAAGCAGGATGTGTTTTAGTAAACACAAACCCTCTATACACAGCTTCTGAAATGGTTCACCAATTTTCGGATGCGCAAGCCAAAGTATTAGTCATCATTGATATGTTCGCCGATCGATTACCTGAAGTACTATCAAAAACAAAAATAGAAACAGTGATAACTGTAAAAATTTCTGAATACTTCCCAACAGTTGTTAGAGGAGTTATCAGAATGGTGCAAAAAGTTTGGAATAGATCTTTACCAAAAATTACAACTAAACACACCAAATTAGTCGAAGCTTTAAGTAAAGGTCATAATCACGCTAAAAGAAGTCAAGTTCTTGACTATGCAAAAGAAATTAAAGCTGATTCAATTGCAGCACTCCAATACACCGGTGGAACAACTGGTGTATCAAAAGGTGCAATGCTAACCCACAAAAATTTAGTGTTAAACACTCTGCAAATGATGCAAATGGTTGAAAAATATATACGTTTAGGCAAAGAAACAATCATCACTGCTTTGCCGCTCTATCACATTTTTGCTTTCACAGTAAACCTTTTAGGTTTTTATCACGTGGGTGGAAGAAATATAGTGATTCCAAATCCAAGACCACCAAGCAATATGAAAAAAGCTTTTGAAAATTACCAAATAACTTGGGTATCAGGTGTTAACACTTTGTACAGCGCATTACTTAAAGAACGTTGGTTTACAGATAGTCCTCCAAAGAATCTAAGCGCTTCTGTTGCAGGTGGAATGGCATTACATCAATCAGTTGCAACTGATTGGCAAAAAGTAACAAATTCGCCTTTAGTTGAAGGATTTGGATTAACAGAATCTTCTCCAGTTTTAACCTTTAATCCGCTTGGCGGAATTTCAAAACCAGGATCTATTGGAATACCAATGCCTTCTACCGATATTCGAATAGTGGATGACAATGGAAAAGATGTAAATGTGGGTGAATCAGGAGAACTTATTGCCCAAGGACCACAAATCATGCTTGGTTATTGGAATAACGAAAAAGAAACTGCAAATGTTTTAAAAAATGGTTGGCTTCATACCGGTGATATTGCTCAAATGGATGAAGATGGTTATTTCAAAATTGTGGATCGAAAGAAAGATGTGATTTTGGTAAGTGGATTCAATGTTTATCCAAATGAAATCGAAGAAACAATAGCCAAACTTTCAAACGTCAAAGAAGTCGGTGTTATTGGTTTACCAGATGAAACCACAGGAGAAAGAGTTTGTGCCTATATTGTTGCAGCCTCTGGAACTCTTTCTAAAGAAGAAGTAATCGCTCATTGCGAAAAATCTTTAGCAAGATACAAACTGCCTAAATCAGTAGTAATTGTTACAGAACTTCCAAAGAGTCCTATTGGAAAAATCCTTAGACGAGAATTGCGTAGGACTGAAATGAATGGTCTTGCTAATCAAAACCAGAAGGGTGCCTAATGAGATTGCCAGGAGTGCTTGTTGCAGCACAAGCTGAAGTTCGTGAACAAGATGTAGTCACACCATTTGAAGAAGTTTTATTAGTCATCATGGTTTTTGTGATCATGTTTGGTTTAGGAGCTGGATTAACTCCCAGAGATTTTCGTCAAGCTTTGAAAAGACCTTGGGGATTAATAATTGGTTGGTTAACTCAATTTGGAATCATGCCTTTACTGTCTTTTATTTTAGTAATTACATTTTTATTCCAATTACCAACTGAATATGCGATTCCTGTTGCTATTGGGGCATTAATTATGGGATGTGTTCCAGCTGGAACAACTTCAAATATTTTCACATATTTTTCTAAGGGTAATTTAGCTTTAAGTGTAATTATGACTACAAATTCAACATTGTGGGCCATCATAATGACACCTTTGTCTTTGTTTATTTATCTTGGTTTACTTTTACCGGATGGTGGTATTGCTCAACAAATTCCACCTAGAAACATTATTGTTACTTTAATTATTTTATTAATTCCAGTTGTATTAGGAATGTTAGTTAGAAAATACAGTGCAAATATTGGAGCAGTACTCGAACTCTTTGGTGGCTTATTCGGAGTGTTCTTTATTTTGTTCCTACTTTCTACTTGGGTGCCAAGAAATTGGGGACTTCTATCTTCAACTCCTTGGCAAACTTACGTTGTAGCTATTGGACTTGGAT
>JBEAYY010000028.1:0-12137 GCA_041170365.1 Actinomycetota bacterium | reverse complement strand
TCTATAGATATAGAAGGAATAAAAATATCTTTAGCAATTTGTGAAGATATTTGGCAAGATGGCGGACCAATATCTGAAATATCTAAAGAAAATTCAGATTTACTTATTGTTATTAATGGCTCCCCTTTTGAACATGGCAAAGATGATGTGCGCTTGGATTTATTACAAAAAAGAGTAAAACAAATAAATGCTCCCATTGCTTATGTGAATTTGGTTGGTGGGCAAGACGAACTTGTTTTTGACGGTGATTCAATTGTGGTAAATAAAGATGGCTCTGTTGCTTCACGTTCATCCCAATTTGTAGAAGAACTTATTATTTTTGAATTTGAAAAAAATAAAGCAATTAAATCTTCAAATATTAGAAAAAGAAGTGATGACCTTGAAGAGGTTTATCAAGCACTAGTTGTAGGACTTAGGGATTATGTTCTAAAAAATAACATTGAATCTGTGGTTCTTGGATTAAGTGGTGGAATTGATTCTGCCCTTGTTGCAGCAATTGCAGTAGATGCACTGGGAAGTGAAAATGTTTATGGAGTATCAATGCCTAGCCAATATTCGTCAGAGCATTCCAAAAACGACGCTAAAGATTTAGCGCAGAATTTGAATATAAATTATCGAACTGTAGAAATAAAACCTTTTTTTGATTCATTTCAAAATTCTTTGCAGTTAACTAATTTGGCAGAAGAAAATTTACAAGCAAGACTTAGAGGAATATCGCTCATGGGAATTTCTAACCAGGAAGGTCATTTAGTTTTAGCAACTGGAAATAAGAGTGAATTAGCAGTTGGTTACTCCACTATTTATGGCGATGCAGTTGGTGGTTTTGCACCTATTAAAGATGTACCAAAAACACTAGTTTGGAAACTTGCCAAATGGAGAAACAAACAAACCGATAAACCTTTCATTCCAGAATCCAGTATTACCAAAGCTCCAAGTGCTGAATTAAGACCTGGGCAGTTAGATACAGATTCATTACCAGATTATGAAAAACTTGATCCACTAATTTTTGCCTACGTAGAACAAGATCAAGGTGCTTTCGATATGGCCACAAAAGGTTTGGATAAGAATTTAATTGAAAAAGTTATCCAAATGATTGATAAAGCTGAATACAAACGACGTCAATATCCACCTGGAACAAAGATTTCAAACAAAGCTTTTGGTCGAGATAGAAGACAACCAATTACAAATTCTTGGAAAGAAACCCTCAAGAATTAACCCTTAAATTGTGAATTCTTTCTAATCTGAAAGAATTAAAGCACTGCAACTTCCGGGGACCATTCAAGGCTTCGAGAAAAGAGTAAAAAATGTTTCGTCACGTATCTGTCAGTGACTTACTTGATTATAAAAAACAAAGTAAAAAATGGTTAATGCTTACTAGCTATGACTCATTAACTTCGTCACTTTTTGATGAACTTGAAATTCCAGTAATTCTTGTTGGTGATTCTGCAGGTCAATTAGTTTTTGGTCATGATTCAACAGTTCCAGTAACTATGGAAGAAATGCTTCCAATAGTTGGTGGCGTAGCAAGAGCTAATAAACATTCTTTAATCGTTGCCGATATGCCTTTTGGAAGTTATCAACCATCAAGTGAATTAGCAATTGAAAATGCAACTAAGTTTTTAAAAGTTGGAGCACATGCAGTAAAACTTGAAGGTGGCCAAAGAGTTTCGAATACAATTTCTGTTTTAGTTGAAGCAGGAATCCCTGTAATGGGCCATATTGGATTAACACCGCAATCAGTGAATGTTTTTGGTGGATACAAAGTTCAAGGTAAAGGTGAACAAGCTCAAAGTTTGTTACAAGATGCCAAAGCAATTGAATCTGCTGGTGCATTTTCTTTAGTGCTTGAAGCAATTCCTAAAAATCTTGCCAAAGAAATAACTAACTCAATTTCTATTCCAACCATTGGAATTGGTGCAGGACCAGACACTGATGCTCAAGTAATCGTTTGGCAAGATCTAGCTGGATTTTCAAAAGGTCCAAAACCAAAATTTGTTAAGAATTATTTAAATATGAGAGAATTACTCACTAAAGCAGTAGTAGATTTTAAGAATGATGTTTCAGATGGAAAATTTCCTGATGAAGAACATTCCTACTCATAAGCAATTAAAAAAGTTTATTAAGGAGTAAAACTTAAAATAATGGAATTACTCCAAATTCTTGATTTACTTTCCATCTTTGTTTTTGCTTTAGTTGGAGCAAGGGTTGCTGCTGATAAAGGTTTAGATTATGGCGGGATAACTTTAGTTGCAATCATTGCCTCTGTAACTGGTGGAACATTAAGAAATCTATTTTTAGGCATTACTCCATTTTGGATTACAGATGGAACAATAATTTTGTCAGTAATTTTGGCTGTAATTATTACTTTGGTATTTAGAAGAATTATTAAGATCGGCAAAACACTTATTGTAATGGATACTTTGGGGCTTGCTATTGCCACAATTTCTGGATCTCAACTTGCTTTGCAAGAAAAATCTCCTTGGTTTAGTGTCATCATTTTAGGTGTCATCACAGCTGTTGCCGGTGGATTATTAAGAGATGTGCTTTGCCAAGTTGAACCAGTATTACTTCATAGAGAAACAATAGGAACTTCATCCCTCATGGGTGCGCTTAGTTTTGTTTTACTAATTGAATTAGGAGTAACAAATTCAATTAGCGCTTTAATTGGTGGATTAATAGTGGTACTTACTAGATTTGTATCTATTTATTACGATTTACATTTACCAAAATTTAAATAAATTTAAATTTCAATAGAAATTTGTGTTCCTTTATGATTTTTTTCTATAGTCCATTCAGAAATAGCTACACGATTAAGCCAAATAGAACCACTACCTCTTGATTTCACTAATTTTCCTTTTCCATCACTCTGAAAGGTTAATAAAATTGAGTCATCATGGCATTCTGCCGTCACACGTAATTTTGTTGCAAAATCATATCGGGAAATGTTACTTGAAACCTCTTCAATCGTTTGTACTAAAATTGGAAATTTCTTACTCTCTCTTGTCAAATTATTTGGAAAATCAATTGTTATATCAAGTATTCCTTTCCATGATTCAATTACAGCATCGAGTCGATTAAATGAAGAATCTGCAAATAATTGAAAGTCTTCTGCAAGATTTCGATTAACTCTGTTTGAAATTCTTTCCATCAATTTTGATGAAGTCACTGGGTCCATTTTTTCTGCCGCTAATTCAAGTTGCCTTGATAAAGCAAGTAATTCGGATTGCAAACTGTTGTGTAAATAAGAGGCTATGGAAGCACTTTCCAATTCGAATTCTCCAGGCAAAGAATTTTGATTTACTTCGGCGGATTCAAGCAACTTTTCAATTACCAAGTCTCTATCTTTTTGAGTAAGTCTTTGCAGCGACAGAACATATATGAGCACAGGAACTATTGGCATAATTGCAGCTGTTGCAATCCAACTTCCGCCATATCCCAAAACGTGAATCAGATATTCACTCGTGAATATAGGAATCACGCCTAAGAAAATTAAAAGAATTAAATTCAAATAAATAGAATTTTTCGATTTAAAAGTATTAAGAACTAGCAATAATAGAAATAATGGAATTAAAAAAATCGAAGTTCGAAGGATTGTCTCTAAAATACCTCTTGTAACTAAATTACTTGATAAAGATAAAATTAAAATTATTCCAAAAAAAGTTTTCCATGAAAAATCAAGCGTTTGTAAAGAATCTTTTAAGAGTTGTTTATATTTAAATACAGGCAATTCTGAAAAACTACGAACAAATATCCTTCGACTTAAAGGACGAATCTGATCGTTAATTTGGTCAATGAGAACACTAGAGAGACTTCTAAATGCCGACGGATCATTTTTATCTAAAAAATTTTGAACAGATACTTTCAATCTATTTTGTAAGTTTTCTAATACAGCAAGATTTTCTTCGGAAAGTTGAGCATTAGAAAATTGCTTTCTTCTACCTAGTAAATATTGATGTAAAGCAGATTGATATTGAAGAGTAAAATTTCTTGAAATATTTACTATATAATTTGAAAAAGCAAGCCAAAACAAAGTTGTCAAAGTTGAACTTGTGATTCTATTTAATAAACCACTTGGTTGAGTTAATTCAAAAATATATATTAAATTATAAAAAATAATTCCTCTAAATGTACCAGTAAGAGTTGGAATTAGAAAGAATAAATATAAACTCAATAATTCACTTGATTTATTTCTTTTCATTAATAAAATTAAAATTAAATAAAATAGATAAGTAACTATTGTTAGGAGTAGACCTCCAAGAAAGGCAATCAAAAAATTAGTTTTGGGATTAACAATTAAAACGCTAACCGGAAATCCTAAAATTGAGATTGGTGAATAAATCAAAAAACCATTTGAAGTCAATCTTGAATTTTTATACAAATTTTCGCGCACTTTTTTAAGCACCTGGAGGCTTCTTCCCAGATAATTTGAAATATGCTCTTGCCAACTGGACTCTTTGATTATTAGTTTTGTTTTTCTCTAACTTAAAAACTTTTTGTATTGTTGAAATGGTTCCTTCAATTGCTTTCTCACTTACATTACGTCGTCTAGCAATCTCAGAAGTTGAAAGACCCTCTGAAATCATTTTTAGAACTTCTAATTGAACATGAGTTAACTGACTTTTACCAACTAATTTAAATGTTTTTTTAAGTGGGTTAATTTTTGCCGATATCACTTCGTTCACTAAAATTTGAAAATCAGAAAGATTGGATTTGGAAACATATCGAGTTCCCTTTGGGAATGATCTCAAATTGGGATCTGCAATTTTGGGATCTCGATAACTGGTTAAAAGTACTAAACCAATATTTGGATAATTATTTCTTAATGAAAAACAAATATCTATTCCATTTGGTCCAGGCCCTAAATCTAAATCAACAACTGCAACTTCTATTGAATTGTTTTTACAAATTTCTATTGCTTGAGAGTAGGTCTTAGCAGTTCCACTTACTTTTATTCCATAAGACTTAAATCCTGCAGTTAGTGAGGATCCAACAAAAATGTCATCGTCTATGACAACTACCTCAGCAATATGCACATCAATATCTTTCCTCAAAACTATTTAGTACTCCAATAGAGGTAGGGAAAACACTAGAAACTATTTGAAACTAATTTAGGCAATATTTACCCTCAAAATATGCGCAAATACCTTGCTATTTTTCTTCCTATTTTAATGCTGCTAACGCAAGGAATAAATTTAACATTTGCAAATGCCACTACACCCTCATTTAGTCAAAGCTCAACAGGAATCTATTTTGATGGTTCTTCAACTTCATATTTAGAAATTGCATCTAACTCTAATTTTGAATTAGGTTGTAATGACTTCACCATAGCTTGGTGGCAAAAAGCCCCAAAAAATCAAACTCTGTATCCAAGGTTATTTCAATTTGGAACTGGTTCAGCCAATAGTGACGGATTCGCAGTTAGTGAAGAAGGTGGCAAACTTTATTTCTGGCGAAATACAACTCCTCCACCTTCGGGTGTTCAAGGTGAACACATAGCTGTTGAACTACCCGATACACCTAACACTTGGAATCACTTTGCAATTGTAAAAAATGGTACTGATTTCAAAATATATTTAAATGGTGAATCTCAAAATTTAATTAGTAACACGTTAAATACGTCTAATTGCGCTCCAACAAGCACAGGTTCTTATCCACTTTTAATTGGTGGATCAAATGAGGCCGGACTTGGTGGTTTTCAAGGAGAAGTAACTGGGTTTCAAATGTTCAAAGGTGCTAAATGGGTTACTAATTTTACTGCTCCGACTGAATTTTCTAGTGACAGTTGCCAACAACGTGATGTAAATAATAACTGTACGCTTGAAGCTTTAATTCTTTTATATCCCACAAGCGACTTTTCAAGTACGAGTTTGAATAATTTGATTGATTCTCAATCTGTTTCGTTTCCATCATCTGTTACTTACGGTAATCCAAGTGCAACTCCCACTCCAACTCCTTCAATCTCAGATTCGCCAACCCCAACACCTTCTCCATCTGTATACAATTATCAAGTTACTCTGGAAAGGCCTGATCCAGAATATGATCAAGGTTATTTATGTTTATTAGATGAGTGCAACAGCGTTAATTCCCAAACAATTACTATTTCAAATTTTGAAGAATATTTTATTGATATAAATTCATATACGGGCTATGAAATTGAATCGATAATAATCACTCCAGAAAACTCTTCATCAGTTACTTCCTACTCAACAATTGACGAAATAATTGTTGAAGATCAATATGGTTCTGAATTTATTTTTGAGTGGGGTGAATTTGGTCTTTTAATTCCGTTTAATTTTTCAAATTTTATAATTAAAGTTAATTTCCAAAATATTCAATACAAAACTGTAGTTCTAAATCCAACTCAAAATGGAAATGTATGTATTGAAGATTTGATTGATGAATGTTGGTTTTCAGACGATATTGATATAAAATACGTCTCAGTTTTAAAAAATTCTCGAGGTAATATTTATTTTAATCCATTTAATGGATACAGATTTAAAGATTTATCTATTGTCCTAGATAGTACGGAAGAAATTGTTACATATAGCTCTAACGTCGGAGAATTCACAGTTACAGAATCGGGTAAAGATTATACTTTTTATTGGCTAGATAGCGATGCTTTGTCTGTACCAGAAGATTTATCTAGTTTTAATATTTCAGTCACTTTTGAGAGTATTCCAATTCAATTTGCCAGCATCAGCAATGGGCCAAGTTTTTTTGAAAATGAAGATCCAATTGAAATATCAAGTATGAACCCGTCTGAAGCTAACGACTATTCAGGAATTCAAAGTCTTTTGATTGAAATTTCATACTTTCCTTTTGATCCATTTAATCCTGAATCAGAATCCACCAGATCATTTTGTAGACATTTCTTAGCAGAAGACAGTTGGGAAAAGCGTGACAATGACCAAAAGCTCTTAATTTGGTTGCCAGAATTGCGCAATAGTTTTATTAATGATTGTCCAGGTTATCATCAACAATCTCCAATGACATCGGCAAATGTATATTTTTTTTCAACTCCAGTAATTTCTGAAGATGAGATTGATGATGATTTTTTAAGAACTCGTATGCAAAGAGTTCCGATTGAAATCTACTCTCCACCTGGATTCGAAAATATAAGTTCAGATAATGAAGTAATTGAAGGAGAAATGATAGATTTTGATGTAAGCAATATTGATGCAGTTTCTAGCATTAATTTCTTTTTTTACTCAGTGGAGGATTTTAGTTACGAATTTTGCCAATTTGGCTTTGATTTATTTGATTCAAATGGTGACTTAAAAGATATCTATATAGATCAAGTTGCAACTGGTCATTTCAATATTGAAATACCTAGTTATGAAGAAATTAACTCGAGCTGTTTAGGAAATAATAATTACGATTTTAATTTTTTTAGAGAGGGAAAAATTGAAATCGATCGAGATCAAGATTATTATTTTGAAATTTTAATCAACGATAGTTTTTCTCAAGGTGAAGGAAGTCCGTTATTTACACTAAAGTCTTCTGCAATTCATATTGATAATACTGATCCAATAGTCAAAGCATCTTCTAATGAAAATACATCTCCAACTCCTTCACCTAGTGTTATTTCTATCTGTAATCCAGTCTCAGTTGTAAATGTAAATTTTGAAGGAGGTTCAAGCAAGATTCAAGGGAAAGCCATCAAACAGATTGCCCAAATAAACAAATTAATCAAATTATGTGGATATAAAAATTTAAAACTTACTGGTTACACATCTATAGATAAACCTGATTCTCCAGGTTATCGAATTTTTAGAAAGAATCTTTCATTAGCAAGAGCTAATGCAGTAAAAACTGCAATTTCGAAACTAAATAACTTAAAAATAAAAAATCTTAAATACTACGTCTTAGGAAAATCTGAATTAAACGCTATTAAATCAAATCGAAGTAAGAAAACAAGACCTGCTAACAGAAGAGTTGAAGTAATTCTTAAGTACTAGGATTTATTTCAAAGTTTTAAATATTTCATCAAAAAATTCTGAAAATTTAACTGATTCCTCTAAAGGTAGAAGCCATGCATTTTCTCCCCTAATTTGTTTTGCAAAGGCATCAGCCATTAACTGATAAGGATCACAAGCTGCAAATTCTTCAACTTTTTTACCATCTTTTGTTTCAATAATTAAAGTGCTTGGTTTGTTGTGTGAATTGAAAGCATCATTTCCACCTGTGGAAATTGAACCTTCAGTGCCTGTAATTTTTAAAGTTATTTTGTCTGGAATATTCATTGATGTAAGAGTTGTTGCTTTGACATCACCAATTGTGTAAGAAGTTTTTAAAGTTTCATCACTTCCCCCTGGGTGCCAAGTCACTTCAGTTGAAATATCTTTAATAGGTGCAAAATCGGTAATCCATAATGGAGCAACTGTTGAATAAGGTCCTAAATCGTAAAGACTTCCTCCACCTAATTCTGGAATTGCTCTAATGTTTTGTGGATCTAAACCGTCATAGGTAAAACTTGCATCAATTTCGGTAATTTTGCCAATAATTCCTGAGTCAACTAATTCTTTGATTCTTATTGTTCGAGGATGCCATCTGTTCCAGCTTGCTTCCATTAAAAGTTTTCCAGTTGATTCAGAAACTTTTATTGCTTCTTTAAGTTGTTGAGCATTCATTGCAATTGGTTTTTCACACAAAACATGTTTACCAGCTTGCATAGCCTTTATTGACCAGGGAATATGTAGTGAATTTGGCAATGAAATATAAACGGCTTCTACTTTTGGATCATCTATTAAGTCTTGATAGTCGGTGTAATACTTTCCCGAAGGTGAAAGAGCTTTTGCTCTTTCAGGATCTTTTCCTGCAACTGCATAAATTTCACCAAATTGTGAATTCTTTAAAGCAGGATAAAGGGCTTTCTTTGCAATCGCTCCAGCACCAATAAATCCAAATCTAACTTTTTCCATTTAAGTTTCCTTATTTGTGTGCAACTACGTTTGACTTAATGATTCCTAAACCATCAATACCAGTTTCTACTACTTGACCAGCTTTTAAATATTTTTCTGGTTTATGACCCATACCAACACCTTCTGGTGTTCCAGTATTAATAATGTCTCCTGCTTTTAATTCCATAAATTGGGATATGTACCAAACACAGTGATTGATATTAAAAATCATGTCACTAGTTCTTGAATCTTGTCTTTTTTCTCCATCAACTTTTGACCAAAGTCTTACATCTCTTGCGTCAAATTCATCTTTAGTTACTATCCAAGGTCCAACTGGATTAAATGTTGGGAAAGATTTTCCTTTTACCCATTGACCACTTCTTTCAATTTGCCAATGTCTTTCGCTGACATCTTGAGAAACTGTGTAACCAAGAATTACTTCTTGGGCTTTTTCTGGAGATTCTAAATACAAAGCGTTCTTGCCAATTACTACACAAATTTCTACTTCATAATCGGTTTTTATTGAATTAGGAGGAATTACGATGTCATCAAATCCTCCCACAACTGTGTCTGGTGCTTTCATAAAAATAACTGGTTCTTTAGGAGGTTCAGCACCTGATTCTTTAGCATGCTTTGCATAATTTAAACCAACACAAATTACTTTAGTAGGTCTTGCAACAGGAGATCCTAATCTAAAATCTGAAAGATTAACTTTGGCTTTTTTTTCTAGATCTAAGGCTTTTACTTTTTCTAAAGCCCCATTTTCTAGTTCTGTTCTATTCCAATCAGAGATGACATCATCAACAAAAACAGCTTGAGTTTGAGAAACTATTACTGCAGGTTTTTCTTTCCCAAAATCACCAAGTCTTGCAATTTTCATGATTGTCCTCTTTCTTTTCTAATACTTAGTTTGGTTCATGTTTAAATTTAAAGTCCAAACGGGGTTGTCTTCTTACCTTTAATTCCAGGATTACAAATAAAGGTAAGGCCTGCTTGTTTATTTATTTCAGGTTTTCCATCATGAGCACTTGTGATTATTAGTTGCTCTAAATCTCTTCCAGCAAAACAACAGGAAGTGGTGTTTTTAACATGAAAAGTAATCTTTTCACTTAATTTAAATTTTTCGTCATATCGTCTAACTTCTGAACCATCCCAAAAGGCGATCCACAATCCATCTTCACTATCCACACACATGCCATCTGGAATGGTATTTGAATCAAATTGGATAGCAATTCGTTTTTCACTTAAATTCTTTCCATCGTAATTAAATGCATAAAGACAATGTTTTAAAGAATCAATAAAGTAAAAAGTTTGCCCATCAACACTCCAATCAAGTCCATTTGCCAAAGTTATTTCATCAAAAATTTTCTTGATTTCGGTGCCATCTTTTGTGATCTTATAAAGTGCACTTTGATCAGGAACTAGATCATAAGTGAGAGTACCTAAAAACAATTCCCCACTTGGTGAAACTTTGGCATCATTCCATCTTGTTTTAAATCTATCGTTTTCTCTTTGAGGAAGTTTAGTAATTTTGCCATCTTGATCTCTTAATACTGGTCCTGAATTAATACCAAGTACTTCTCCCCCATTAATTCTTGGTAGAGCAAATCCAACGTGTTCATTTACTTCATATTCACTTGTTGTTGAGTCTTCTAGATTTTTGGTTAAAACTTTTCCATTAATAATGTCAACCCAAGTAATTATTTCATTATTTTTTCCACTTGCAGTAGGACCTTCTCCAAGATGACAACGTCTGTCATCAAAAACTTCCACTTGAATCATTTATTTTGGCGGAACCCTTAATCCACCAACTCCTCCATCAACATTTAATGCAGTTCCAGTAGTTGAACCAGAAAGTGGTGAAGCTAAATAACAAATAGCGTGAGCAATTTCTGTAGCGGTTACAAGTCTTCCCATTGGTTGGCGAGCAATTAGTGCTGCTTGTGTTGCTTTTGGATCAAGACTGTTTTCTAAAAGTCTTCCTACCCAAGGAGTATCTGCAGTTGCAGGAACAACACAATTGACTCTGATTTTGTCGTGAATGTGATCTGCGGCCATGGCAAGAGTTAAAGAATGAACTCCACCTTTTGATGCTGAATAAACTGCACGTTGTGGAAAACCGTCTGTTGCAACAATGGAAGAAACATTAACGATTGCTGCATTAGAAGAATTCTTTAAAAATGGAATTGCTGCTGCACTCATTCGAGCAGTGCCCACAATATTTACATCTAAAACTTTGTGCCATTCATCATCAGTAGCTTGGGTTACATCACCTGTTGCACCAATTCCTGCATTATTTATCAAAATATCTAAACCATTTTTTGCAACATCTGTGACATGTTTTACGACTTCACTTCTATTTGTGATGTCACAAATTACATAACGAATACCAGTGATTGGATCTTTTGGTTGATTTCTATCAAAGACACAAACATTTGCGCCACGACTTTTTAACATCAAGGCAGTAGCTTCCCCAATTCCAGAAGCGCCACCTGTAACTATTGCTTTTAAACCTTCAAAATCATTCATGAACTAAAACTTAGTCTTTCCTTGGATCAATGTGAATCTTTGGTCCAATCCCTGCCCCACTTGGTCTTTTTCCAGCTAAAACATTTGAAGTTTCACTCAACCCAACAGTGGCAGCAACTATTAATGACGGATCTATTTTTCCTGAAGCATAAGTATGAATAGTTCCTTCTAAACCAGGAGAAGCAGAAAGAATTCCTACAGCTGTGACATCTTTTAAAACTAAATCTCTGGAATCAATCAGACTTTCAACTCCAGAAATTCCGATATAAACAACTCTGCCACCAGGTTCTACATATTTAACTGCCCTTTTTGGCACATCTTTATCAAATGTGCAATCTATAACTGCATCAAATCCTTCATCTATTTCTTCAAAGTCACTACTTGTTGAACTTGCTCCCATTTGTTTTGCTAAAGATAAGGTTTGTGGATTTCTTCCAATCACATGGACATAAGCACCCATGAATGATGCAAATTGTGCAGTGAGTAATCCAATAGTTCCTGAACCCCACACTAAAATTTTTTTACCTGGGCCACTCAATGCTGCTTCTGCAGCTCTTAATGAATTTCCTCCCGGTTCAATCAAAGCTCCAACTGTGTCATTAATTGAATCTGGTAAAAAATGAATTGCAGTAAAAGGAACTAAAAGTTTTTCAGCTAAAGCTCCTGCCCAACCGTTTCTAATTCCAATTTCAAATCTATTTTCACAAA
>JBEAYY010000027.1:0-3626 GCA_041170365.1 Actinomycetota bacterium | reverse complement strand
TTAATCAGTGAGAATCACAGATTAAAAGTAGAAAAGTATGTTGAAGAAGCTTTAAATGAAGGTGCGGTGCTTAGCGCTGGTGGGAAAAGACCAACAGAATCTCATCTTCAAGATGGATTCTTTTTTCGACCAACTGTTCTTGATAAATGCAACACTAAAATGAATTGTGTGCAAGATGAATCTTTTGGTCCAGTATTAACTGTTGAAACATTCAAAACAGAAGAAGAAGCAATTCATTTAGGTAATGACACAATTTATGGTTTAGCTGGCGCGGTTTGGACTAATGATTTAGACAAGGCAAATAGAGTCGCAGACTCTCTTCGTCATGGAACCATATGGATAAACGATTACCACCCATATGTGCCTCAAGCAGAATGGGGCGGTTTTAAACAATCTGGTGTTGGACGTGAACTTGGACCCATGGGATTAGCGGAATATCAAGAAGCAAAACACATTTGGCAAAACCAAAAACCAAGTGTCACAGGTTGGTTTGACGGGAAGGAAAAATAAAGATGAATCTGCATAATAGTTCTTCCGCAATTTCTGTTAGAAATTTATGGAAAGTTTTTGGTGACAATCCAGAAAAAATTATTGGATCAAGTGACGCTGATCTACCAAAAGCAGAACTTAGAGCAAAAACAGGAAATACAGCGGCTGTCAAAGATGTTAGTTTTGATGTTGCCCCTGGCGAAGTATTCGTAGTTATGGGACTTTCTGGTTCAGGAAAGTCAACTTTAGTTAGATGTTTAACCAGATTAATTGAACCAACTTCTGGTTCTGTTCTATTAAATGGTGAAGATATTTTAAAAGCCACACCTGCTCGTTTACGAGAATTAAGAAGAACAAAATTTTCTATGGTGTTTCAACACTTTGGATTACTTCCCCATCGCAAAGTAATTGACAATATTGCTTACGCATTAGAAATTAATGGCGTTAAAAAAATTGAACGACACAAAAGAGCAGAAGAAGTCATTGAATTAGTTGGTTTAACTGGTTATGCAAATGCTTATCCTGAACAATTATCAGGAGGAATGCAACAAAGAGTTGGTCTTGCTAGAGCTTTAGCAGTTGATCCTCAAGTGATGTTTTTAGATGAACCATTTTCTGCTCTTGATCCTTTAATTCGAAGAGATATGCAAACTGAAGTTATAAGACTTCATAAAGAAGTTGGAAAAACCATGGTTTTTATTACGCACGATTTATCTGAAGCGATGAAATTGGGTGATCGAATTGCCATCATGCGAGATGGTGCTGTGGTGCAGATGGGAACTCCCGAAGAATTAGTTGCAAATCCATCAGATAATTATGTAGCTGACTTTATAAGAGATATTTCAAAATCTCATGTATTAACTTTGAAATATTTAGCAAGACCTGCCAAGTCAAATGAGGCAACAGATGGGCCAGAACTTTCTTCTTCCACAATTATTCGAGATGCATCAAAAATTATTGTGCAAAGCATGAAACCAGTTCAAGTAATTGAAAATGGTAAAAAAATAGGCATAGTTTCAAGTGAAGATGTTTTGAGATTAATTTCTGGAGAAAAGTCTTGAGTATTCCTAGTGCTTTAAATCCAATTTCTAGAATCAGATCAAGTTATTTAATCTTGATACTTATTGGTGTTTGGTCGATTCTAGCTTTGATCTTTAAAGGTGTAGCAACTTTGGAAATTCCTACTTATCAAAATTCAGTTGCAACTCAAATTGCTGGTGATGCTGCTTCTTCAATCAGAGGAAATCGAACAAAAAGTGCAATATTTATTTACTTTTTTAACCCAATTAGATTATTTATTAATGGTTTTGTTGATTTGATAAGAATGTTTATTGCAACTCCAGTTCCTGGATCAATTATTCCTGTTTTGGGTTGGCTTGGAGTTATTGGATTAGTTGCATTTTTGGTTTATTTAACAAGTAATTTAAAAACCACAATTTTAGCAAGTGCACTACTTTTTGGTTGCGGATTACTTGGAATGTGGTCAGACACAATGGACACTTTAGCTATGACAATAGCTGCAGTGATTTTGTCATTACTTATTGGAATTCCTTTAGGAATTTGGGCAGGATTATCAGATCGCGTTTTAAGAGTATTGACTCCATTTTTAGATTTAGCACAAATTCTTCCAACTCTTGTTTATCTGGCACCTCTGGCACTATTTTTTTTAATCGGCCAAGCATCCGCAACTATTGCCACGATGGTTTATAGCATTCCCCTATCAATAAGAATTACTTCTCATGCAATTAGAAGTTTGAATCATTCACCTGTTGAAGCATCGATTTCAATGGGCTCTACTACGAATCAAACTTTAACTAAAGTTCAACTTCCCATGAGTAAGCAAATGATTGTTTTAGGAATTAATCAAACCGTTATGGCAGCACTTTCTTTTGTGGTAATCGCCGCGTTAATTGCAGCTCCTGGTTTAGGAAAACCAATTGTTACTGCCTTAACTATAAGAAATGTTGGTGATGGTTTTGTCGCAGGTTTGGCAGTAGTTTTTCTTGCAATATTGCTAGATCGAAGCACAAGTGCTGCTGCAAGAACTGAAGTTAGTTATGTTCCACCTACAAAAAAAGAAATACAAAGGCGCCGTATCTCTATTGGTCTAATGGCAATTTTTATGGCAGTAACTATTTGGTTATCTCGGAATGTTTTATGGGCAGCCGTTTGGCCAAAAAATTTAGATTTTTCTAAACCTATCGCAAATACCACAAATACTGTGACTGATTGGATTGTAAATAACTTCCAATTTTTAACTGTGGGTTTTAAAGATTTTATTTCAAATTATGTTTTAAATAATTTACAACTTTTATTAGCCGGATCTCCTTGGTTTATAACAATAATTATGCTTTCAATTCTTGCTTATTTAATCGGTGGATTAAGAGTTACTTTTGTTGCTTTAGGTTTAATGGTTTTAATTATTGCTACTGGTTTGTGGTATGAAACTATGGTTACATTAACTCAAACCATTGTGGCAACTATTTTGACAATGATTGTTGGTTTAGTTTTAGGTATTTGGATTGGAAGAAGTAAAAAAGCAGATAAAGTTTTACGTCCATTTCTTGATGCCGGACAAACTTTACCTGCATTTGTTTATCTTGTTCCAATGCTTGGCCTTTTTGGTCCTACCAGATTTACTGCAATTGCAACAGGCATTGTTTATTCAATTCCTATAGTTGTAAAAATAGTGGGTGAAGGAATTAGAAATGTTTCTTCTTCAATGGTTGAAGCTGCAACTTCAGCAGGTTCAACTGCATGGCAAATTATTACTAAAGTACAAATTCCTGCAGCAAAAAGATCATTATTGTTGGCTGTAAACCAAGGTTTAATATTCGTTTTGGCAGTTGTAGTAATTGGTGGTTACGTAGGATCGGGTGCGCTAGGTTATTTAGTAATTGTTGGAAATTCAAAACCTGAATTACAGGGAAAAGGTCTAGTTGCAGGTCTTTGCATTGTGTTATTAGGCATCATGATTGACCGAATTGCCCAGGCTGGAGCCAAAAAATATGGAAATTGATAACAATTTCCCAACGATTTCAAGAAAACATGAAAAATGTGTTCTTGAATGCAATAACATGAAAGAAATTCTCTAACGAGGGAGAGAGCATGACACAAAAGTTAAGAGGTCGCTCAGC
>JBEAYY010000026.1:0-78256 GCA_041170365.1 Actinomycetota bacterium | reverse complement strand
TTGCAACTTTAGGATTTGGTGGGCAAAGTGGAAGTATTGGTTTAGGTTTTGCAATTCCTATGAATCAAGCGCAAAGAATTATTACTGAAATTATCAATACTGGTAAATCAACAACTCCAATTGCTGGAATAAGTATTGATTCAACATATCAAGGAACAGGTGCACGAATTGCAGAAGTTGTTGCAGATGGTCCTGCATCAAAAACTGATTTAAAAACGGGAGATGTTGTTACAAAAATAAATGGTGAAATTGTTGGTGATTCAACTGAATTAATTGTTGCTATTAGAAGAAATAATCCAGGTGACACAATTCTTTTAACAGTAAAGAATTCTTCTGGAAACGAAAGAGAAGTTAGCGTGGTTTTGGGAAGTAGAGAAGAGGGTTAATTAGTAATTAACCCTAAATTCTTTCCTACTAATCCTTTTGGATTTTTAATTAAAGAATTTGCAATATTCATAATTTCTTTGCTAGCTAAAGATTCTGGATCGGTAAGGATTAAAGGTTTTCCATCATCTGCACCTTCTCTAAGGTTTACATCAAATGGAACTTTTCCTAATACTTTTACTTCAGTTCCTAATTCATTGGTTAAAGCCTTGGCAACATTATCTCCGCCACCTTTTCCAAATAAATCCATTATTTCTCCACACTTTGGACAAATAACACCACTCATATTTTCAATAACTCCCACAACTCTTTGATGAGTTTGTTTGGCTAAAGTTCCAGATCTAACAGCAACTTCTGCAGCACCGATTTGTGGCGTTGTAATCACAATAATTTCTGATTTAGGAACTAGTTGGGCAACACTTATTGCCACATCACCTGTTCCTGGTGGTAAATCTAGAAGTAAGACATCTAAATCTCCCCACCAAACATCTGTCATAAATTGCTCAACTGCTTTATGAAGCATTGGTCCTCTAAATGCAATTGGTTGAGTTACACCACCTGGTTTAAATGCCAACATGGAAATAACTCTTAAACCATGAGCAAGTTGTGGCATGATCATTCCTTCAACCACAGTTGGTGCATTTGTTACACCCATAATTCTTGGGATTGAATGCCCATAAATGTCTGCATCAAGAATTCCCACAGATAAACCTAATTTAGAAAAAGCGATTCCTAGATTTGCAGTAATTGAAGATTTTCCAACTCCACCTTTACCTGAAGCTATTGCATAAACTCGGGTCAAATTTCTTTCACTAGCAAATGGATTATCTTTAACTGGTCCTCTAAGTTGCTCTCTTAATTTCTTTCTTTGAGCATCATTCATCACATCTAAATCAACTTTTACATTAGCTTTTTCATCAACTTTTTTTACCGCATTTGTAACTCGATTTACTATCTCTTGTCTTAAAGGGCAGCCTTCAACTGTTAAATAAATATCTACTTGCACATTTAGATCTGTAACAGAAACATTTTTGACCATGCCAATTTCTGTGATGGGTCTTCTAATTTCAGGATCTTGCACAGTTGCAAGAGCAGTCATCACCGATTCTTTGGTTAAAGACACTTTTTACTTTTATTCCAATTCTTTTTTCTCATTAGAGAATTGAATTTCTTCCATTAATTCTCTTAATTCATTCTTAATGTAGTCACGAGTTGCTACATCACTTAAGGCTATGCGTAAATCTGCTAATTCGCGAGCCAAGAATTCAGAATCAGCCAACAGTCTTGCTGCTTGAGTTCTATCTTGGGCTATTTGAACTCTGTCTCTATCTGCTTGACGATTTTGAGCAAGCAAAATTAAAGGTGCTGCATAAGAAGCTTGTAGGGAAAGCATCAAAGTTAAGGCTAAAAATGGCCATGGATCAACTCGATAATTTTCTGGTCCAATTGTGTTCCATAAAATCCAGGCGATGATAAATATTGTCATAAGCGCAATGAATCGCCATGATCCAATTCTTCTGGCAACTCTTTCACTTAACAATCCAAATCTTTCTGGATCATAAGGATTTTTAAATTGCAAACCTCTACTTCTTGGTTGATCAAGCCGAGAAGATCTTATTTTTTTACTCATCGATTCACCTCAACTGCATTTTGATCGCGCCAATCATCAGGCAACATGTGATCAATTACGTCATCAACTGTTACTGCACCAAGTAAACGGTTTTCAGAATCAACAACAGGTAAAGCTACTAAGTTATAAGTCGCAAAATATCTAGTAACTAAAGCAAGTGAAGTATTTGGTTCAACAGGTTTTAATTCAGTATCAATAACACTAGAAACTAAAGTTCCTGGTGCTTCTCGTAACAGCCTTTGCATATGAGCCACACCTAAAAATTTTCCAGTTGGAGTATCAAGTGGTGGTCTAACAACATAAACCTGACTTGCAAGTGATGGTGGTAATTCTGGATTTCTCACATTTGCTAAAGCTTCTGCAACAGTTGCATCAGGTGGTAAAACTATCGGTTCAGTAGTCATCATTCCACCAGCAGTGTAATCACCGTAAGTCAAAAGTCTTCTTAAATCATCTGCTTCTTCTGGTTCCATTAACTCTAAATATTCTTCAGCTTTTTGCGGTGGTAATTCTTTTAACAAATCTGCTGCATCATCTGGTGCCATTTCTTCAATAACATCAGCGGCACGTTCAATTTCTAATTTTTCAACAATTGCAACTCGAGTTTCTTCACTCATCTCTTCTAAAACATCTGCAAGTCTTTCGTCATCTAATTTTGATAAAACTTCTACTTGTTTATTTAATTCAAAATCAGCAATATAGGTTGCAATATCAGGTGCTCTCATATCATTTATAGAAATTAAAGTATTATCAACGGGTTGATTTGATTCTTGTAATGTTAAACCTTCAACTTCGCTCCAATCAGCGAAGAATTTTTCACCACGACGACCAAATCTGGTTGAAGCTCGTTTCAAATAAATTTTTGTTATATGCCAATCAGCACCAGGTCTTGATTGTTCCATCGCAATATCTAGCAAAGTAACTTCTTCACCAGTTTTTTTCATTTTCATTTTTCGATCTAAAAGCTGTCCAACTACACGAGATTCGGATTCTCTTTGTTCAAATCTACGCATGTTTACTACACCTGTTGAAATAATTTGGCGTGACTCAAATTCATTTACTCTAGAAATAGGTAAAAACACAATTCTTCTTTGTGGCACTTCAACTAATAGTCCAATAATTCGTGGGGGATTGTTGCTATGTCTTAAATGAACGAGGGTATCGCGAACTTTGCCCAGCTGATCTCCTTGAGGATCAAATACAGCTGTGCCGGTTAAGCGAGATATAAATATGCGGTCAGTCACAACGAGAGTCTACTTCTTACTTGTGATTGACTTTTACTCTTATATGAAATTTACGAATACATTAAGCAAAAATTCATTTGATTTTGTAATTCTTACTGTTGCGATATTAGCCATATCTACATCTGGACCCTTAATAACTATTACAGCGGCTCCTGCTTTGGCTATTGCTTTTTGGAGATGCTTAATAGGAGCAATTGCTACAGCTCCTTTTGCATTTAAATCTGGAATCAATATTGATAAAAATGCATTTAAAGCATCTTTACTTGCAGGATTATTATTGGGAATACATTTTGCAGTTTGGATTCCGTCTTTAAGATTTACTACCGTTGCTGCTTCTACTGCGATGGTTGCAACACAACCTGCATGGGCTGCATTATTTGCGAGGCTAAAAGGTGAAAGCTTTCCTAAACAAGTTTGGTTTGGAATATTCATAGCTTTAGTTGGCGTAATTCTTTTAACAGGAATAGATATTTCACTTAATAGAAATGCAGTTATTGGAGATTTACTTGCCTTACTTGGAGCAATATTTGCAGCTCTATATGTCACTGTTGGTCAAAGCGCTAGAGAAAAATTAACAACCGCGCAATATACATTTATTGCTTATTCTGCTGCCGCTTTTTCATTACTTATAATTAGTTTATTTTTATCAGTTAAGTTAACAGGATTTTCTAGGCAAGCTTGGATTTATATTTTTCTATTGACATTACTTGCTCAAATTCTTGGCCACACTTTATTTAACATCACCCTACGATCTCTTTCTGCCACAATTGTGAGTATGGGAATTTTATTTGAAATGCCAGGTTCAACAATTATTGCTGCATTATTAATAGGTCAAGTGCCACCTTGGCAAACAATTCCAGCAATTGTTTTGCTTATGACAGGAATGGTTTTTGTGGTTAAAGGTTATAAAACTAAATAGCTTTAAGAAAAGTATCAATTTCGATAGCAGTTTTATCTGGCATTTCTCTGGCAGGAGAATGACCTGCACCAAATATTTCAACATATTGACCATTTAATTTCTGAGCCAATTCTTGCTGCACAGGTAATGGCCAAATGTCATCTTTTTCACCAGACATAACTAGAACTGGAACTTTGTGATTTTCTAAAGTTTTAATTAAATTTTCACTTACAGGATCAATATGCATCAACATATTTCCAATAGTTTTAATTGAAAGTGGATTTGTTTTAATCCAGCGTTGTCTTCTCCATTTTCTTACTTTTCTAGAAAATTTTCTATATCCAACCATTTTTTCTGCAACAGTTTTAAGAAACCAAATAGTGGCCATGTTGTATTTATCTGTTGCTTTAACTAATCGAGGTAATCCTCCCCACCGATTTCTTGGTAATGCTCCAGGACCGCTACACATCAAAGTAATGCTTGCAAAAGATTTAGGAGATTTACTTACTGCAATTTGACTAACTAATCCACCAAAAGAATGGCCAATGACATGAATAGGTTCTGTAAAACTATTTGCTATATCTATTACATCTTGAGCAAGTAAATCAATTGTGAAGTCATTTTCATTATTTGATCCATATGTTGCAGGTTGTCCATATTGATCGATAGCAAAACAATGCCAACCAAGAGATGAAAGTATTGGCATTATTGCTACAAAATCTTCTTTGCTACCACTAAAGCCTGGAATCATCAAAATAGTTCCTGCATGAATGGATTCAGGCTCTGAAACTAAAGCTCCAACTATGCATCGTTGGGTAATTAATTTTTCTTCTCTAACACCAGCAGGATTTTTTAATAACTGTTCTTGCATTGATTAGCCGGCAAAACCTACACGTCTTTGTTCAGGAGCACCAAGTTCTACAAAAGTTAAACGATCTCCTGGAATTAAAATTTTTCTTCCTTTGTCATCAATTAAAGACAATAAAGTTTTATTTTTGACAGCAGCTTCTATTTCTTTAGTAATTTCTTCTGCTGAAGATTTAGTCTCAAAAATGACTTCTCTAGCACTATCTTGAACACCAATTCTTACTTCCATTTGAACCTTTTGTCTCCTAAATTCTGTTACTTCCAACAATATAAGTAGTCAAGCACTCCTGCATCCTCTAGGTTTGCGGCATATCTTGTACTGACCTAAAGTTAATAATTATGTTGGAATCCAATATTTTGACCAGTAATTCATCAATAAGGCTTAGAAGAGCAAATGAAGGTTCACCCGAAAAAGTCTTGATGTTGCATGGCCTTGGTGGCACAGGTCTTAATTGGAAACATTTAATTAATTCTTTTGATAATTCATTTGATATTTTGGCTCCAGATTTTCCTGGTTTTGGTTTATCCACTCCGATGAAAAATAATCAATATCATCCAAAAGATTTTGCTGCCAGTATGGCTGAGGTTGTAATTAATCAATTTGGAAGTCAAAAAGTTCATTTATTTGGGAACTCTCATGGCGGTTCTGTAGCAGTTCATTTTGCATCCATGTTTCCAGAGTTAACAAAATCATTAACTTTAATCTCACCAGCTTTACCTGATCTTTTTCCAAAATTAAGCGCATCTCCGGTAATTCTTTCTGCAATTCCAGGTTTGGGTGAAAAATTATTGGAAAAATATCAAGAGCTTTCGATGGAAGAAAGAGCACGAAATACTATTAATCAATGTTTTTTTGATATTAAACATGGTGAAAATATTTGGCTTGAAGATTTATTGCATGAAATGAAAGATCGCCAAGGTCAAACCTATATTAATGAATTGACTTTAACGACATTAAGAAATCTATTGAAAACTTATTTTGATTTTTCAGAAACAAATCCTTGGCAATTAGCTAAAAATATAAAACAACATTCACTATTTATATATGGGGCAAAAGATAAACTAGTTCATCCTAAAGCTGCACATGTGGTAACCAAATATTTTGAAAATTCAAAAGTCTTGGTTCTACCTAGAATTGGCCATGTTGCCCATATTGAAAAACCGCATGCTGTGAGAGATTTCTTTTATAAGCACCACTTTTCAAACCATCTAGTCACGGAGTAATGTTTAGGCCACAAGAAGATTAAGAGGGTGTGTTCTTATGGCATCAAGTATCAAACAATCAGCAAGTGCTCCTTTAAAAGTTGCTCAATTAGAAGCAGATATTAAATCAGGAAAAATCGACACAGTAATTGTTGGCATTACAGACATGCAAGGTCGTTTGCAAGGTAAAAGAATGCATGCACCATTTTTTTTGAAAGACACAATGAATCACGGAACTGAAGGCTGTAATTATTTGTTAGCAGTTGATGTTGATATGAATACTGTTTCTGGTTTTGCAATGAGTTCTTGGGATTCTGGTTATGGCGATATGGTTATGGCACCTGACTACGACACTCTTCGTTACATTCCATGGCTACCAGGAACTGCCATGGTTCTAGCTGATTTATTAAAAACAGATCACACAGATGTTTATGCTTCACCTAGACAAATTTTAAAAAAGCAAATTAATAGATTAAAAGAACACAAACTTATTCCTTATGTTGGAACAGAATTAGAATTTATTGTTTTCAAAGATTCTTTTGAAGAAGCTTGGAATAAAGGTTATAAAGATTTAATTCCAGGAAATCAATACAACGTTGATTACTCACTTCTTGGCACTACTCGAGTTGAAGGATTACTAAGAGCAATTCGTTTAGGAATGGATGGTGCAGGTTTAGAAGTTGAATCTGCAAAAGGTGAATGTAATTTTGGGCAACATGAAATAGCTTTCAGATTCAAAGATGCTCTAACCACGGCTGATAATCATGTGATTTACAAATTAGGCGCTAAAGAAATAGCTGCTGAGCAAAATATGTCATTAACATTTATGGCAAAGTTTAATGAACGTGAAGGAAGCTCTTGTCATATTCATTTATCTGTTCGTGGAGAAAACGATGAACCAGTAATGGCAGATGATAAAGATCCTCAAGGTTTAAGTGCTTTAGGAAAATCATTTATCGCCGGCCAACTTAAATACATGCGTGAAATGACATTATTTTTTGCACCAAATATCAATTCATATAAAAGATATGTTGAAGGTTCTTTTGCTCCAACTGCAATGAAATGGGGAAGAGACAACAGAACTTGCTCAATTCGTTTAGTGGGCCATGGACATTCACTTCGTTTTGAAAACAGAGTTCCAGGTGGAGATGTAAATCCATATTTGGCAGAAGCTGCCATGATTGCTGCAGGAATTGCAGGAATTGAAGAAAAACTTACTTTGGAGCCAGCATTTGAAGGCAATGCTTATGTTTCTGATGCAGTTAGAGTTCCTTCCACATTGACAAGAGCTGCAGATCTATGGGAAAAAAGTGATTTTGTAGCCAAAGTATTTGGTCAAGAAGTAAAAGATCACTACTTAAATATGGCCAGGGTTGAAATAGCAGCATTTGATAAAAGCATTACCGATTGGGAGAGATTCAGAAGTTTCGAAAGAATGTAGTACTAAAGTAAAGCAATCAAGAATTTAAGGGGTTTATAAATTGACGACTTTGCATGATGTTATTTCTCCCATCAATGAACAAAAGCTAACTCAAGTTCCAGCTTTATCAGCCACTGAAACAGTTGAGGCAATTACTAGAGCTCAAAAAGCGTTTGAATCTTGGAAAAAAGTTTCACCTGCCGATCGGGCAAAGTTATTGAGAAATTTTGCAAGCAAAGTTGAAGCAAATATTGAAGTGTTAGCAAAACTTGAAGTTGAAAACGCAGGTCACACAATTGGTAATGCCAGATGGGAAGCGAATAACGTAGTTAATGTTTTGAACTATTACGCTGGTGCTCCTGAAAGATTGTTTGGCAGACAAATTCCTGTTCCAGGTGGAGTCGATATGACTTTTAGAGAACCAATTGGTGTGGTGGGAATTATTGTGCCGTGGAATTTTCCGATGCCAATTGCTGGTTGGGGTTTTGCACCAGCTTTAGCAGCTGGCTGCACAGTCGTTTTAAAACCTGCAGAAGTTACACCTTTAACTGCAATGAAATTAGCTGAACTTGGTTTAGAAGCAGGATTACCAGAAAATGTGTTTCAAGTTGTAACAGGTTCAGGAAAAATTGTTGGAGAAACATTAGTTCAAGATCCAAGAGTAAGAAAAATAGTTTTTACAGGTTCAACTGAAATTGGCACACAAATTATGGCCAAATGTGCACCTAATGTAAAAAGAGTAACTTTGGAATTGGGTGGCAAATCTGCCAACGTAATATTTGCTGATTCAGATCTAGAAAAAGCAGCAGCAAGTGCACCAGGTTCTGTGTTTGATAATGCCGGACAAGATTGCTGTGCTAGATCTAGGTTATTAATCGAAAAAAGTGCTTTCGATAAATTTATGCCTCTTTTTGAAAAAGCAGTTAAAGCTTTTAAATGCGCTGATCCATTTGATTCATCAACTGAAATGGGTCCACTTATTACAAAAGCTCATAAAGAAAGGGTTGCTTCATATGTAGAAGAATCTTTGGTGGCATTTAGAGGAAGTGCACCATCTGGAACGGGATTCTGGTTTCCGCCAACAGTTTTACATATTAAAGATAGAAATCATCGTGCTCTTCGAGAAGAGATTTTTGGTCCAGTGGTTTCTGTTGTTACTTTCGAAAATGAAGCAGATGCAATTAATTTGGCAAATGATTCCGAATTTGGTTTAAGTGGATCTATTTGGACCAATAATGGAGCTAAAGCATTAAGAGTTGCACGAGGAATTGAAAGTGGAAACCTTTCTGTTAACTCACATTCTTCAGTTAGATATTGGACACCATTTGGTGGATTCAAAAAGTCAGGTTTGGGACGTGAATTAGGTCCAGATGCACTAAACGCGTTTACCGAAGAAAAGAACGTATTTATTAACACAGAGATATAAGGAGAAAATATCTTGAAAAGACTAGAAGGAAGAGTTGCCACAATTACCGGTGGCGGTTCAGGAATCGGTAAAGCAACTGCAATTCGTTTTGCATCTGAAGGTGCACATGTAGTTATTGCTGATATGGATGAAAAAAATGGTCAAAGTGTGGCTAGTGAAGTTAATGGCACATTCATAAAGTGCAACGTCACAGATAAACAAAGTGTAGATAATTTATTTGCTGAAGTTTTCAAAAAGTTTGGAAAAATTGATATTGCTTTCAATAATGCTGGTATTTCTCCACCAGATGATGATTCAATTTTGATTACTGAACTAGAAGCTTGGGATAAGGTTCAATTAGTTAATTTAACTTCAGTTTATTTATGCTGCAAAGCAGTTTTACCTTACATGTTAGAAGCTAAAAAAGGATCCATTATTAATACCGCTTCTTTCGTAGCAACTTTGGCCGCTGCAACTTCGCAAATTTCTTACACTGCCTCTAAAGGTGGAGTGCTTGCGATGACAAGAGAACTTGGTGTGCAATTTGCTCGCGAAGGAGTAAGAGTTAACGCTTTATCTCCGGGACCAATCAATACTCCACTTTTACAAGAATTATTTGCTAAAGACAAAGAAAGAGCACAACGTCGTCTAGTTCATATTCCAATGGGAAGATTTGGTGAAGCTCACGAAATTGCAGCAGCTGTTGCATTCTTAGCAAGTGATGATTCATCATTTATAACTGCATCAAACTTTTTAGTTGATGGTGGAATTACTGGAGCTTACGTAACACCGCTATAAATCTATAGCGGTCTTGCTCCACTAATACTTACTGCTTTTGCACCTAATTGGTTTGCTTTTTTTAAAGTAATTTGTGGTTTATCTTTGCTGATGACACTTACTAAAAATCCTGCAGCAAACGCATCACCTGCTCCAATTAAATCCACGACCTCTACTTTATCTGGAATATCTTTTATTTCAGTATTGTCTGTAATCCAAAGACTTTCTTTACTGCCTTGTTTTAAAATAAGATTTTTACTTAAAGATTTTATTTTTTTAATATCTCCTAAAACTTCAGCTTCATCTTTATTTGCAAATAAATAATCCCAAGGGGCTAGTTCTTTTAAGGCATTAAACCCATCATTATCAATTAAAGGCTGACTTGAGGCGACATCAACTGAAGTTTTTAATCCATTATCTTTAGCAATTTCTATAATTTCTCCAATTGCATTTTTGGTATTTTTTCTTAAAAGACTGTATGCCGAAATATGAATAATTTCTGCTTGCTTAAACCATTCTTTTGGAACATCTTGACTTGTTAAAAATATATTTGCTCCAGGATCTGGAAACATAGTTCTTTCTCCAGTTGCATCAATCAATATGGCACAACTTCCACTTGAAACATTTTCTGTTTTAACCAAATTTAAATTTAGATTTGGTTTATTTAGTTCTTCTAAAATAATTTTTCCTGCATTGTCATCACCAATTCTTGCAACTAATCCAACTTCTGTATTTAAAGTTGAAGCCCAAACAGCTGCATTAGTAGCTGATCCTCCGCCTTGCATTTTAATGTTTGCTTGAGTATCTGAACCAAAAGCTATTTTCTCTTTATGGGATATCAAGATGTCTTGCATGACATCTCCAACAAAAATGATTTTTACAGTCATTTTTTGGAAATAGCTACAGCAATTTGAGCAGCAAGTTGAGCATTACTTTTTACTAGGGCCACATTTGCTTTTAATGATTTGCCTTGAGATTCAGAATGCATTAAACCTAGTAGAAATGGAGTAACAGCTTTACCTGAAATATTTTGCTCTTTAGCTAATTTCATTCCTTTTTCTAATATTTTTTGTTCAAGTTTTGGATCAAATTCATCTTCCTTTTTAATAGGATTTGCAATAAGCACTGATTCTGAGAAGTCATTTGTTTTTCTAAATTTATAAATTTCTGCTACTTCTTCAACACTTTCTACTTTTTCACCGATATCAAAACCAGAATCTTTAATCCAAAATCCAGGAAAATCATTAGTTTTCCAACCATAAACTGGCACATGCCAAGTTTCTAATCTTTCTAAAGTTGCTGCAACATCCAAAATAGATTTGATACCACTTGAGACCACCACGATAGGAATTTGAGCTAAAGCGGTGATGTCACCTGATTCATCGAATGTTTCAATGGATCCTTTATGTACTCCACCTAATCCACCAGTTGCAAATGTTGTTATTCCACTTAAATGCGCAATCCAAGCAGTACTTGCAA
This sequence comes from Actinomycetota bacterium, assembly GCA_041170365.1. Taxonomy (GTDB): domain Bacteria; phylum Actinomycetota; class Actinomycetes; order S36-B12; family UBA5976; genus ATZT02. Next base: position 66,949 of record JBEAYY010000026.1, on the reverse strand, counting down.
CAGTGGTAGCCCCAGATTGTTTTCTCGTTACACAATGGGCAATATCTCTTATGCCAAGTTTCAAAATATTTGTATCAGTTGCAACTTGAGTAAGTTGACTTTCATCAAGACCTACACAAATTTCTCCATTTAAGATGGCAATAGTTGCAGGGGTTGCTCCTTGGTCAATAACAACTTGTTCAATTTCTTGTGCGATTTTAAAATTATCAGGACGCGGCAAACCATGGGCAATAATTGTTGACTCCAATGCCACAACGGCTTTTTTATTATTTAGGGCTTCTTGAACTTTTGGACTGATTTTCATTTTTTACAAGCTTTGATTAGAGCTTCGAATAATCTTTTATCATCACTCATTTCAGGATGCCATTGCACACCTAAAGAAAATTCTCTAGTTGTATCTTCTAATACTTCGATAGTGTCATCCTCGGCCCAACCAGTAATAGTTAAGTTTCCTGGATTTTCTACTGCTTGATGATGAGAAGAATTAACAATGGTTTCTGTGGTGCTTAATATTTTTGAAATTAATGAATCTTTCGTAAAACGAGCACCATGATTTACAAATTGAGCAGGTGCTGGTCGATGATTTAGTTTTGTAACATCTGGAAGATGTTGGATTAAAGTTCCACCTTCACTTACCGCCATTATTTGAAGTCCACGACAAATTCCTAAAAAAGGAATATTTAATTCTTTAGCTTTCTTATAAAGACTTATTTCTCCAGCATCTCTAATTATTCTTGGTTTATCACTTGTTTCATGTGGATTTTGTTTATAAAGTCTTGCATCAATATCTGCACCACCTGCGATTATTAATCCATCTAATTTTTCTAAAACGTGTGATCCTTGTTCATCTGGGGGAAGAATTACGGCACGTCCACCACTTTGGGTAACTGATGAAACATATTCAAAAGGTAAAACTGCCGCAGTAATATCCCAAGCACCCCACTTAGCGGGTTCAACGTAACAAGAAATTCCTATAACTGGTGAATTCATATGGAAATAGTCTACGTTAGTAATGTGAAAATAAATCCTCTGATAACAGAATTTGCTTCATTAAGTATCGAAGAAATTAAGCGCTATTCGCGTCATGTTCTTCTTCCAGAAATTGGATTAGAAAATCAAAAACGAATCTCTAACTCCAAAATATTAGTAATTGGGGCAGGAGGATTGGGTTCACCAATCTTGCTTTATCTGGCAGCTTCAGGAGTTAAAGAACTCGGTATATGTGATTTTGACGTAGTAGATGAAACTAATCTGCAACGCCAAATTCTTTTTAATGATCAAAGTGTTGGCAAAGATAAAGCAAAAGAAGCAAAAGCAAAAGTAAATGAACTTAATCCAAATGTAAAAGTAACAGTATTTAACGAAATGATCACTTCAAAAAATGCAGAAAACATAGTTAAAGATTTTGATTTAATAATTGATGGAAGTGATAACTTTGCCACGAGATATTTACTTAATGATGTTTGTGTACTACTAGATAAACCATATATTTGGGCAAGTATTTATAGATTTGATGGACAAGTAAGTGTGTTCTGGAAAAAACACGGACCATGTTACAGATGTTTACATCCTGAGCCTCCGCCAACAAATATGGTTCAAACTTGTGCATCTGGTGGAGTTTTAGCAAGTATGTGTGCCACGATTGCATCTTTACAAGTCACTCAAGCTTTGCAATTAATAACTGGTGTGGGAGAGGTATTAATTGGAGAAGTGCTTTCTTATTCTGCCCTTGATGCAAACTTTAGAAAAGTTAAAGTTAATAAGGATCCAGACTGTGTGGTGTGTGGAAAAAATCCATCAATTACAACATTAATAGATTACGAACAATTTTGTGGACCTGTAAAACCAAGAAAAGATCCAGGAATTAAAGCACTTGAATTAAAAGAAATGTTAGATAAAAGAAGTAAAAATGAATTAGATTTTTTACTAGTAGATATTAGAGAAGAGCCTGAAAAAAAATTAGTTGAAATTGATGGCTCTGTATTCATAAACAAAGATGACATATTTGCATCTAATGGACTTTCCTTAATTTCCAAAGATAAGCCAGTTGTGCTTTATTGTCGCTCTGGAAATCGCTCTACAGAAGTGATGAATTATTTAAAACACAATGGATTCTTGGAAGTCTCCCATTTAGAAGGTGGGATTATTTCTTGGGTTCAGCAGGTTGAAACCGACAAAGCTTCCTATTAGTTCTCTCACGAATTGACCCTGCAAGGTATGGCTTAACCACTGATTTCATAGACTATTTATTCGGTTATTCAAAAAGCTGAAAAAAAGAGATAAGAGAGGTATGGCAAAAGACGGCGCTATTGAACTTGAAGGCACCATTGCAGAGACCCTGCCAAATGCGATGTTCAAAGTTCAACTAGACAACGGCCATATGGTTCTTGCTCACATCAGCGGCAAAATGAGAATGCACTACATCAGAATTTTGCCTGACGATCGCGTAATCGTGGAGTTATCTCCATACGATTTAACTCGCGGTCGGATTGTTTACCGCTACAAGTAACAACTATTACTAAAGGAACGTATGAAAGTACAACCAAGTGTTAAGAAGATTTGCGACAAATGCAAAGTAATTCGTCGACACAAAAAAGTAATGGTTATTTGTGAAAACCCAAGACACAAACAACGTCAAGGCTAATTACAACTTGTAGATAACCAATTATGGTTATCCGTCACCTCAAATTAAATCTTGCCGATTTAAATAGAGAACGAAACCTCTAGTAATTTCAGAAGCTAGAGACTTACCCAGGGCGGGTAAGACCGATAACCGTAAAACACTTCTGAAAAATTATTAGAAAAGGAAAAACCGCCCCTTATGGCACGTTTAGCTGGAGTAGATCTTCCAAACGACAAACGCGTGGAAGTTGCATTGCAATATATATATGGAATTGGTAAAACTCGTTCCATCGAAATGTTAAAAGCTTCTGGTGTAAATCCAAATACCAGAGTAAAAGATTTAGGTGAACCTGAATTAGTAAAACTTCGTGACTATCTAGATCAAAACTTTAAAGTCGAAGGTGATCTTCGTCGTGAAGTTTCTGCAGATATCAGACGTAAAGTTGAAATTGGTTCATATCAAGGAATTCGTCATCGTCGTGGTTTGCCAGTTCGTGGTCAAAGAACTCACACCAACGCACGTACACGTAAAGGTCCGCGCAAAACCGTTGCCGGCAAAAAGATTGCAACGAAGTAGAGGGATTTGATTAATGGCTGAAAAAGAAAAGAAAGCAAAACCAGCAGCAGCAAAAAAAGTTCGTAAAAAAACTAAAAAGAATGTTGCTCATGGTCAAGCTCATATCAAATCAACTTTCAATAACACAATTGTTTCAATTACAGATTTGACTGGTGCAGTTATTGCATCATCATCAAGTGGACATGTTGGTTTCAAAGGTTCAAGAAAATCAACACCATTTGCTGCACAACTCGCGGCTGAAGATGCAGCAAAAAAAGCAATGGAACATGGACTTAAAAAAGTCGATGTTTTTGTTAAAGGGCCTGGATCTGGTAGAGAAACAGCTATTAGATCTTTACAAGCCTCTGGTCTTGAAGTTGGTTTAATTCAAGACGTCACCCCAGTTCCATTTAACGGTGTTCGTCACCGCAAACGTCGTCGCGTCTAGTTAAAGAATTAAAGGAGAAAAGAAAAACTTATGGCACGTTACACAGGGGCAGATTGCAAGAGATGCCGCAGAGAAAAAGTAAAACTTTATTTAAAAGGTTCTAAATGTGATTCACCAAAGTGTCCAATGGAATCTCGTCCATTTCCACCAGGACAACATGGAAGAAATCGTGGTAAGGAATCTGAATACTCACTACAAAAACGTGAAAAACAAAAAGCTGCACGTATTTATGGAGTGTTAGAAAAACAATTCCGTAACTATTACGAAGAAGCATCACGTAGAACTGGTAAGACAGGTGAAAACCTTCTTGTCATGTTAGAAAATCGTTTAGACAACGTTATTTATCGCGCAGGTTTTGCTAAGAGTCGCGACATGGCCAGACAAATTGTTCGCCACGGTCACATCTTGGTAAATGGTAAGAAATTAAATATTCCTTCTTACCAAGTAAAAACAACTGACATCATTGAAGTTCGCCCAGAGTCACGCGAATTGACACCATTTGTGGTGGCAAGAGCTGAATCTGGTGAAAAAACAATTCCAGCATGGCTTGATGTGTCCGCACACAACATGCGCGTAATTGTTACTGCAGTACCAGTGAGATCACAAATTGACACAGCTGTTCAAGAACAGTTGATTGTTGAGTTGTACTCCAAGTAAGAAAAAGCAATATCCCCGACAAGGGCGTCAAATAGTGGTCGCCTGAAAGGTAAGAAAAAATATGTTAATAGCACAACGTCCGATACTGGTTGAAGAACCAATTTCAGATACTCGCGCAAGATACATTCTTGAGCCTCTAGAACCAGGTTTTGGTTATACGCTGGGAAATTCATTACGTAGAACACTTCTTTCTTCAATCCCAGGTGCAGCAATTACCAGCATCCGCATTGAAGGAGCCTTACATGAATTCACAAACCTTGATGGTGTTGTGGAAGATGTAACCGAAATAGTTTTAAACGTTAAAGACATCGTGGTTTCTTCAGATAATGATGAACCTTCAGTAATGCATTTAAAGAAATCAGGTCCTGGAGAAGTTACTGCAGGAGATATTTCAGCACCCGCAGGAGTTGAAGTACACAATCCAAAACACCACATCGCAACACTTAATTCCAAAGGTAAATTAGAAATGGAATTAGTTGTAGAACGTGGTCGTGGCTATGTGACTGCTGTACAAAATAAAGTCAGTGGTGCAGAAATCGGTCGCATCCCAGTTGACTCTTTATATTCACCAGTTGTAAAAGTTACTTACAAAGTAGAAGCAACACGTGTGGAACAAAGAACAGACTTTGATCGTTTAGTTATAGAAGTTGAAACCAAACCATCTATGAAACCTTCATATGCGGTTGCTTCAGCTGGAAGAACATTAGTTGAACTATTTGGTTTAGCTCATGAATTAAATGTCAATGCAGAAGGTATTGAAATTGGGCCAAGCCCAGTTGATGCTTATGCATTAGAACAACTAAACATGCCAATTGAACAACTTGATTTAACAGTTCGTTCTTACAACTGTCTAAAACGCGAAGGCGTGCACACTGTTGGTGAATTGATCACCAGAAGTGAAGCAGATTTGATGGATGTAAGAAACTTTGGTCAAAAATCAATTGATGAAGTTCACGCCAAACTACAAATGCTTGGTTTGAAACTTAAAGATTCACCAGCTGGTTATGACAGAACTAAAGCAGCAGGCTACATCGAAGAAAACGATGAAGAAAATCTTGCTGAAGACGAGAAGTTTTAAAACCAACCAACGACGCAAAAAAGTAGGAGAACAAAATGGCAGCACCAACCCAAGGTACGCGTCTTGGTGGTTCACCAGCACATCAAAAATTGATATTGGCAAATCTTGCAACATCACTTTTTGAAAAAGGTAAAATTACCACGACTGAAGCAAAAGCTAAAAAACTTCGTCCCTTTGCAGAAAGAATTATTTCTCAAGCAAAAAGAGGAGACCTTGCTTCTAGAAGACGTGTGTTAGCCGTAATTAGAAATAAATCAGTAGTGCATTCATTGTTTACTGAAATTGGTCCAAGCTTTGCAAAAAGAAATGGTGGATATTTAAGAATCACCAAACTTGGTCCAAGAAAAGGTGACAATGCACCTATGGCAGTTATTGAATTAGTGGAAGCTTTAGCCGAAAAAGTTGTTGCTGAAGCAGAAGGTGCAACAAAGAAGGCTGCAAAAGAACAAGCAGCACCAGTTGCAGAAACTAAAGCAAAAACTGCAAAGAAAACTGAGAAAAAAGAAGAATCAAAGGAAGCTTAAATAAATAATTAAGTAGACTTTGAGAATGAAAATTAATAAGCCCGCTGCTAATAACAGCGGGCTTGTTCGTATCCGTTTAGATATTGCATACGATGGCACAGATTTTGCAGGATTTGGCACACAACCTCAACAAAGAACTGTGCAGGGTGAATTAAATAAAGTTTTAAAAAAATTTTTAAGAGTTTCCTCTATAAAAACTATCGGAGCAGGAAGAACTGATAAAGGAGTTCATGCTCGCGGTCAAGTAGTTCATTTTGATGTTTTAGAAAATACTTGGAAAAGCATTAAAGATCCGATGTATAAATTTAGAAGATTATTACCAGTTGATTTGCAAGTTAGAAAAGCAAGCATCGTGCCTCTTGATTTTGATGCAAGATATAGCGCTTTAACTAGAAGATATTCCTACACAGTTTGTGATTCCAAAGATGGATTAGATGTATTTAATTCAAGATTTGTTTTGGATTATCGAAAAAAGTTAGATGAGCACGATATGAATAAAGCAAGTCAAATGCTTATTGGTTTAAATGATTTTTATGCTTTTTGTAAAACGAGAGCAGGTTCTACAACCATAAGAAATCTTATTAAATTTAAATGGACCAGAAAAAGTAAATTTATAACAGCAGAAGTTATAGCTGATGCTTTTTGCTACTCAATGGTTAGAGGGCTTGTAGGAGCAATATTGCAGGTGGGAAGTGGAAAGAAAAATATTAATTGGCCTAAAGAAATTATGGAAAAGCGAAAAAAAGTGACCGATTTAAATGTTGTATCTCCAAGTGCATTGATTTTAGAAGAAGTTAACTATCCTCATCCTTCTTTATATAAATCACAGTATGAATTAACAAGACGACTTAGAACTCTGGAAGAATAAAAATATGTCTTCTCAAATTTGGCTAAATGACCAATTAGTAGATAGTGAAAAAGCACAGGTAAGTGTTTTTGATCATGGTTTTACTGTGGGCGATGGAGCATTTGAAACTTTAAAAGTAGTTGGTAAAAATCCAGTTGCCTTAACCAGACATATTGAAAGACTTGCCTATTCATTAAAAACTATTGGTATTGATTTTGAAAAAGAAGAACTATTACGAAAAGCTGTAAATGAAGTAATAGCTGCCAATCCACAACTAGGTTCAACTATGAGAATGAGAATTACCTATACCAGTGGTATTGGACCTTTAGGAAGTGATAGAACTAAAGATAATTTCACACTTGTTGTAGCAGTTAGTCCTGAAGCAAATTGGCCAGAAACTGCAATTGTAGTAACAGTTGATGAGCCTAGAAATGATAAAAGTATGTTGGCAGGTTCTAAAACAACTTCTTATGCACAAAATGCTGCAGTCTTAGCGATGGCAAAAGCAAAAGGGGCACATGAGGCAATCATGCCTAACACCAGAGATCAATTGTGTGAAGGAACAGGTTCAAATATTTTTGTTGTTAAAAATGGAAAAGTTTTAACTCCACCATTAAGCAGTGGTTGTTTAGGTGGAATAACTAGAGCATTAGTTTGCCAATGGTTTGATGTTGAAGAAGTTGATATGCCAATGTCGGTATTGCAAGAAGTTGATGAAGCATTTTTAACTTCATCTACAAGAGACATTCAACCAATTTCAAAAATAGATGATCGAGAATTAAACGCCCCTGGCCCAATCAGCATTAAATTAAGAGATGAATTTAGAGTAAGAATTTCCCAGAATTGGGATGCCTAAAGCACTTATTTCTTGAGGACTTCTTGGCTTTGACCCTCGAATCTGGCCCAAGATGGCCTATTGGGTAATCTGTAACCTCAAGTGTTTTTTTGGAAGTTAATAAAACCCCAAGGAAAAGAAGAGTAGAAAAGTATGCGCACGTTTACTCCAAAGGCCAGTGAAGTAACTCGTCAATGGCACATTCTTGATGCCACCGATATTCCATTAGGTCGCATTGCCTCAGCTGCTGCAACTATTCTTCGTGGAAAACACAAACCAACTTTTGCACCACATGTTGACACAGGTGATTTTGTAATAGTTTTAAATGCAGGAAAAGTTTCACTATCTGGTTCTAAAAAAACAGAAAAGAAAGCCTTTTCTTATTCAGGTTTCCCAGGTGGTTTGACTGCAATTGGGTATGACCAGTTATTAGAAAAGAATCCTGAAAAAGCAATTCAATTAGCTGTTAAAGGAATGCTTCCACACAACAAACTTGGCAACAAAATGATCAAGAAACTAAAAGTTTATGCAGATGCAAATCACCCACACTCTGCCCAAAATCCAAAGCCTTACGAAATTAAGCAAATCAAACAAGTAGCTAACTAAAGGAAAATATTTTGACCGAGTCACAAACTTATGTAACCAGCGAATCAGAAAAATCTTTTAAACCTTTAAAGACTGGTAAGCAAGGTCCTTCTGCTGGAACTGGTAGAAGAAAAGAAGCTATTGCTCGAGTAAGAATTGTTCCTGGAAATGGCAAGTTTGTAGTTAACGGGAAAGATTTGGCAACATATTTTCCAAATAAATTGCACCAACAATTAGTAAATGATCCATTCAAAATTCTTGGAATTGAAAAAGCTTATGACGTTATCGCAGAAATTGTGGGCGGTGGTTCAAGTGGACAAGCAGGTGCTTTAAGACTTGGAATTGCAAGAGCTCTAAATGCCGTAGATGTAGAAGTTAATCGTCCAATTTTGAAAAAAGCAGGTTTCTTAACTCGTGATCCTAGAGTCATTGAACGCAAAAAAGCTGGTTTGAAAAAAGCACGTAAACGCTCGCAATACAGCAAGAGATAAATTTATGGGCCGATTATTCGGCACCGATGGTGTGCGTGGTTCTGCAAATAAAGATTTAACTCCTGAATTAGTTTTTTCACTTGGCAAATCAGCATCATTAGTTATTGCTAAACAACATGGCAAAGGTCGAGCCAGTGCTGTTGTTGGTAGAGATCCACGTGCAAGTGGAGAAATGTTGGAAGCTGCTCTAATTGCAGGACTTGCAACAGTTGGTGTTGATGTTTTAAAAGTTGGAGTTTTACCGACTCCTGCAATTGCTTATTTAACTCAGTATTACAAAGCAGATTTAGGTGTAGTTTTGTCAGCTTCGCATAATGTGTTCTCAGATAATGGCGTTAAATTCTTTTCTAAAGATGGAAAAAAATTACCTGATGATGTTGAAGATGAAATAGAAAAAAATCTTGATACGAAAGTCCCTCATCCAACTGGAAGTGAAGTTGGTCGAGTTAAAGAAATGGCTGATGCTTACGAAGCATATTTATCTCACCTTTTAGAAACTGTTCCAACTGCTGCCTTGAAAGGTTTAAAAGTAGTAGTTGATTGCGCTAATGGTGCAGCAAGTGAAGTAGCACCTGATTTATATAACAGGGCTGGTGCTGAAGTAATTGCAATTCATAATTCACCAAATGGCATAAACATAAATGAAAATTGTGGATCAACTCATATGGGTTCATTAATTGAAAGAGTAAAAAAAGAAAAAGCCGATATAGGAATAGCTCATGATGGTGATGCCGATCGTTGTCTAGCAGTTGACGAATTAGGAAACATAATTGATGGCGATCATATTTTAGCTTTGTTAGCTAAGGATTTTAAGAAAACAAAACAATTGACTTCTGAAACCGTGGTTTCAACTGTGATGGCTAATTTAGGTTTCAAACTTGCTATGAAAAATGAGTCAATATCAATAATTGAAACGCAAGTTGGAGACCGTTATGTTTTAGAAGCAATGGAAGAAAAAAACTTTAGTTTGGGCGGAGAACAATCAGGTCATGTAATCATGCGAAATTATTCAACAACTGGTGATGGTTTGCTCACAGCTTTGCAACTAATGAATGTGGTTTCTACTGAGAAAAAACCACTTTCAGCCCTTTCTCAAGTAGTAAAAAAATATCCTCAAATATTAATAAATGTTTCAGATGTTGATAAAGCAAAAATTAATAATGATGAATTACAGCAAGCGGTCAAGAAAGCAGAAACTTCTTTAAATCAATCAGGACGAGTATTACTTCGTCCAAGTGGCACAGAAACCTTAATCAGAGTTATGGTTGAAGCTGAAACTCAAGATATTGCTGAAAAGATAGCGAAAGATTTAGCTGCTGTAGTTAAGAAAACTTGTTAATCAAGCAGTATTTTGTCAAATATTGAATAAATTAAATTAACCCATTTTTCTTTATCCATAGGACTTGTACTTATGTCATCAACCACGATTCCTATGGTGTATGCCTGAACAAATACAGCAATTACTTTTGGATCTAATTCTTTTTTGATAAATCCTTTTTCTTGCGCTTCTCTAAATACATCAGTTAATGCATTAGTTAATCGATCTTGAGATTCTGCTAATTGTTCAGCAAGCCTTGGATTGTTTCTTGTTAGCGAAATCGTTTCAGTTCTTTCTAATCTAAAAGGTGCTCTTTGAGCACTATGACTATAAGTTGCATACTCTCTTAAAACTTTAAGAATATCTTCTCTAGATTTCGATGCACTTAAATGATTTGTCAAAGTAATAATTGATTCATCAACCCATTGACTAAACCTTCTAACTCTTACTGTTTCAATTAATTCACCAAAATCATCAAAATGGTGATACAAAGAACCCTTAGTAATTCCAGAAGTATCCAGAACCATATCAGAAGTTATTTCATGCCAACTATTTGTTTTAGATAAATCAAGAAAAGTTTGGATTAGTTTTTCTTTAGTTGGATGAATTAGGTTCATGTGAGTAATTTATCTTATTACGAGGCAATCACATCAAGAAACCAACTAGTTTTACTTGTTGGTTTTATTAATTCTGACTTAAATTTCACATTAACTAACTTTTGTAACTCTTGTGGTGTCTTTGGTGACTTTGCAGATTGGACTAAGAGTTTAGTTACTTCACCTCTAGTTTTTTTTGACATATGGGTAACAACTGTTTTCTTTCCATTTTTTATTGTAAAAACTCTTATGCCCACAGTTTTATTTAAATCAGGAGTCCAAACTCCTTGATAAGTGCTAGATCTACAATCAACAATTAAATCTGTTTTAATTTTTTCTAAAACTTGTGGTAAAACTTTTTTCCATAAAGAATTTAAAGAACCTAACTTAGGTAAAGATTTAGCCATGTCTAATTTATAACTTGGAATTTTGTCATCTATTTTAACAACTCCAAAAAGAGCAGAAATAATCAAAATATTTTTTAATGCTCTTTTCTTACTTGCTGCATTTAAAGAGTTGAAATCAAGAGCTTGATATAAAACCCCAGAATAAACTTCAATTGCTTTTGCCGTGGGAAGTTTTGCAATTTTTGATCCCATAGCTTCCAAAGTTTTCTTTCTCGTACTAGTTAATTCTTTAGCAAAAGAAAGACTAGACAAATTGACTAATTTGCCCTTTTCAACAGAGTTTTTGCCTTCGCTGGGTGGAAGAAGAATCAACACAGACATAAACATTACCTGCATATCTAGTTCGTCTAGGCTGTAAACACAATGTGTGGAATTGTCGGCTATGTAGGAAACAAGCAAGCCCTTAATGTTGTGGTTGAGGGCTTAAGAAGACTTGAATATCGTGGTTATGATTCAGCGGGAGTTGCCGTTGTTAATGACAATAAACTAAACGTTCGCAAAAAAGCTGGCAAGTTAACAAACTTAGAAACTTTAATTGGTTCAGATCCATTACCTGATTCAACAACTGCAATTGGACATACTCGTTGGGCAACACATGGCATACCAAATGATGCAAATGCTCATCCACATGTTGATGAATCAAATGAAATAGCTGTTATACATAACGGAATTATTGAGAACTTTTCAGAATTAAGAAAAGAATTACAAAAAAATGGTGTGAAGTTAAAGAGTGATACTGATACTGAAGTAGTAGCACATTTACTAAATGTGGAATATCCAAAATCAAATAATGATTTAGCAGAAAGCATGAGAAAAGTTGTAAGAAGATTAAAAGGAGCTTTTACTTTAGTTGCAGTTCATGCCCAACAACCTGATGTTGTAGTTGGAGCAAGAAGAAATTCACCATTAGTTGTTGGTAAAGGTGATGGTGAAAACTTTTTAGCTTCAGACGTTGCAGCTTTTATTTCTCATACAAAAAATGCAATTGAGTTAGGTCAAGATCAAGTTGTAGAACTAAGACATAACAAAATAACTATCACTGATTTTGAAGGAAAACCTGCTCAAACTAAAGAATTTGTAGTCAATTGGGATTCCAAAGCTGCTGAAAAAGGTGGCTTTGATTTATTCATGTTAAAAGAAATTTTTGAACAACCAAAAGCTGTTGCAGAAACTTTAGTAGGAAGACTTGCACAAGATGGAAAATTAGTTTTAGAAGAAATGAAATTATCAATTGGAGAAATTGCCAATATTGAAAAAATTATTTTCATAGCTTGTGGCACTGCCTATCATTCAGGATTAATTGGTAAATATGCCATGGAGCGTTGGACTCGAATTCCATGCGAAGTAGAACTTGCAAGCGAATTTCGCTATCGCGATCCGATTTTGAATGATAGAACTTTAGTAGTTGCAATTTCTCAAAGTGGTGAAACTATGGACACTTTGATGGCAATAAGACATGCGAAATCTCAAAAAGCAAAAGTCTTAGCAATCTGTAATACTCAAGGTTCCACAATTCCTCGAGAATCTGATGCAGTTTTATACACTCGCGGAGGACCTGAAATTGCAGTTGCTTCAACCAAAGCATTTTTAACTCAAGTTGTTGCTGTGGAATTGTTAGCTCTTTATTTTGCAGAATTAAGACTTGATAAACCAACAGCTGAAATTAAACAAGTCATGACTGAATTAGCAGATATTTCTTATCAAATAGATACAGTTCTTGATACCACTGATGCTGTGAATGAATTAGCCAAGAAATATGTAAACGCACAAAGTGTTTTATTTATTGGAAGACACGTTGGTTATCCCGTTGCATTAGAGGGTGCATTAAAACTTAAAGAACTTGCCTACATGCATGCAGAAGGTTTTGCAGCAGGTGAATTAAAACATGGTCCTATTGCCTTAATTGAAGATGGTATTCCAGTTGTGATTGTGGTTCCAAGTGTGAGAGAAGAAAAAGAATTACATGAAAAAATAGTTTCAAATATTCAAGAAGTACGAGCAAGGGGTGCAAAAACTATTTTGATCGTTGAAGAAGGCGATGATTCAATTCTAGATTTTGCAGACCACATTGTAAGAATTCCTAAAACAAGTTCTCTCTTACAACCTTTGGTTGCCACAGTTCCTTTACAAGTATTTTCTTGCGCATTGGCCACACTAAAAGGTCATGATGTTGACCAACCCCGTAATCTGGCTAAATCAGTAACAGTTGAATAAAGGATTAGAAAAATGATTATTGGAATTGGTGTTGATGTAGTTGATACTCCAAGATTTCAAGGATCATTAGTTAGAACTCCTGGTTTATCCACCAGATTATTTACCCCTAAAGAATTAGCCCAACCAGGTGGCAAAGGTGAAAATGCTGTTTCTTTAGCTGCAAGATTTGCTGCCAAAGAAGCTGTTGCAAAAGCATTGGGTGCACCAGCTGGATTGAGTTGGCAAGATTGCGAAATTCTTTTAGGCGATCGCGGTAAACCTTATCTTGAAGTCTCTGGCACAGTTTTAAAAGAATCTCAACGCCAAGGCATAACTAATTGGCATTTGTCTTTGTCCCACGATGGAAATATCGCAACAGCATTTGTTATAGCTGAAAAACAATAGTATTTTAGGAAAATTTAGCTATGAGTAATTTAAGAAGTGCATATGTTGATTTATCAGCAATACGAGACAATGTAAAAGTTTTGCAAGATTATGCCAAGAATTCTGAAGTTATGGCGGTTGTAAAAGCCGATGCTTATGGGCATGGACTTATTGAAGTTTCAAAAGCAGCACGACAAGGTGGAGCTTCGTGGCTTGGCACTGCACTTTTAGAAGAAGCAATTAGTTTAAGAAATTCTGGAGATAAAGGAAGAATTCTTACTTGGCTAGGATCTCCCAATGATAAATGGCAAGAATGTATTTCTTTAGATATTGATGTTTCTGTTTCTTCAATCGAGATTGCATCTGAAGTAATTAGTGCTTCTAAGAAAGTAGGAAAGCCTGCAAGAGTTCATATAAAAGTTGACACTGGTTTAGGAAGAAATGGAGTAATGCCAGATGATTTGGCAGAACTTTCAAAATTACTTGAAGAAGCAAAAGCATCAGGACTTATAGAAGTAGTTGCAGTGTGGACTCATTTTTCTTTAGCTGATGCTCCAAGTAGTCCTACTATAAAAAGACAATTAATAGTGCTTGATGAAAGTTTTAAATATTTAGAATCAAGAGGATTTAAAAATTTAATGAAACATGCAGCAAATAGTGCAGCAACCCTAACTTCACCGGATGCCCATTTTGATTTAGTAAGACCAGGAATTGCTGTTTATGGAATTACCCCAGGTGGTGAACTAAATCGTGCAAGTGAATATGGATTAAGACCTGCCATGAGTTTGAAAGCCCAAGTGGCTTTAATTAAAGATGTACCAGCAGGTCATGGCATTTCTTATGGTGCTGAATATGTCACAAAATCAAATACCAAAATTGCTTTAATTCCACTTGGTTATGCAGATGGAATTCCTCGAATTGCTGGAAATAAAGGACCAGTAGTTGCCAAGGGTAAGAAATTTAGTGTTGCTGGAAGAGTTTGTATGGATCAATTTGTCATAGATATTGGAGATTTGGATTTAAAAATGGGAGAAGAAGTTACTCTTTTTGGTGATGTGTCTAAAAATGAACCAGACGTTGAAGAGTGGGCAAAAGCATCAATGAGTATTGGCTATGAAATTGTTACAAGATTAGGACCAAGAGTTCCTAGGGTTTATTTAAACGAAATTTAATAATGGTTTTTAAAACAATTACAAAATCAAATTTAGATACCAAAGAATTGGGTGCCAAGTTAGGCAAATTACTAAAAGCTGGAGACGCTGTTTTATTAGATGGGGAACTTGGAGCTGGTAAAACTACGTTTACTCAAGGAATTGCAAGTAGCTTAAATATTAAAGGTGAAGTTACTAGTCCTACTTTTGTAATAGCTCGAGAACATAAATCTTTAGATGGCAAAGCAAATCTAGTTCATGTTGACGCATATCGACTTTCAACCTTAGCTGAAATTTCTCAACTAGATTTAACTAGTGATTTAGAAGAATCAATATTGGTGGTGGAGTGGGGTAAAGATTTAGTTAATGATTTAGTTGAAAATCCTATAAGAGTAAAAATCAGCCACACTGAAAATGATAATGAGCGAGAGATTGAAATAAACGCTAAACAAGAAATTTTAGGTAACCTAAAATGAGTGCACCAAATAATGTTTTATCTATAGATACTTCAACAAATCGTATTGCTGTTGGTCTTATTCAATTTGCAAAAGATGAAAAAATAATAGTTAAAGATGATGCTTTAAGACATGCTGAATATGCTTCAGAATTAATAAAAGAAATTGTTGAAAGTTCTAATTTAAATTTTTCTGAAATTGGTGCAGTAGTTTGTGGAATTGGACCAGGTCCATTTACGGGATTAAGGGTAGGAATCGTTAGTGCTCAAACAATTGGTTTTGCTTTAAATATTCCAGTTTATGGAGTTTGTAGCCATGATGCTATAGCTTATGAATTTAATTTACTTAATCCCAATAAAGAAGTAACAGTAATTACTGATGCTAGAAGAAAAGAAGTTTATTGGACTCATTATGCAAATGGAAAAAGAATTTCCACACCAAAAGTTTCAAAATTAGATGAAGCCGTAATTAAAGGTGAAAAGCTTTTACACCAACCTCTTAATCCTTTGTATTTGGCTAAAGCCGCCATTGATGCTTTGAACAGATCAGAAATCGGCAAAGAAATAAACAGTTTTTCAACAGATGTTGCAACCGGGGATGGCTCGGTAGTTTCTTTACCTAACCAGGTTTTATTACCAGCAATTCCTCTTTATTTAAGAAAACCTGACGCATTGACTTTGGCGGAAAGATCATGACTTTAACAATTTCAGATTTTTCTTGGTGGCAAGTAACAAAAGCTCAAAAAATTGATCAAGCAACTTTTAATGCTACAGCTTGGTCACTAGAAACTTTCTGGTCTGAGATATCAGCTTCTAATCGCTATTACATTTCTTTAATAGATGAAAATAAAGAAATAGTTGGTTTTGCAGGCCTTGCATTTAACGGATCTGATGCTGATGTGCAAACCATGGTGATTAAACCTGAATATCAAAATAAGGGTTATGGAAAAAAACTATTAGATAACTTGATTGAAAAAGTAAAAGAAAAGAAATCAACTAGAGTTTTTTTAGAAGTTGTTGCAGATAACGAAAAAGCAATTAATTTATATAAATCTAGAAACTTTGAAATAATTTCAAAAAGAAGTAATTATTATCCAAATGGAAAAGATGCAATTATTATGCAACTAGATTTGAGAAAAAAATGAATCCTCTAATTTTGGGAATTGAAACAAGTTGCGATGAAACAGGAATTGGCATAGTTCGTGGTTCTGAATTATTAGCAGATGTTTTAGCATCCTCGGTTGAGGAGCAATCTCGATTTGGCGGAGTTGTTCCAGAGGTTGCATCAAGAGCACATGTGGAAGCAATGGTGCCAATTCTAAAAAGAGTTGTGCAAAAAGCAGGAGTCAAATTATCTGATCTTGATGCCATTGCGGTTACTAGTGGACCAGGACTTGCCGGTGCTTTAGTTGTGGGAGTTGCTGCAGCCAAAGCTTTAGCAGTTTCATTAAATAAACCAATTTATGGTGTAAATCATTTAGCTGCACATGTTTCAGTTGACACTTTAGAAAATGGGGAATTGCCGCAGCCATGTTTAGCACTTTTAGTAAGTGGTGGACATTCATCACTTTTACAAGTTGACAATATTACTTACAAAATTAGTTCGCTAGGAAAAACTTTGGATGATGCAGCAGGTGAAGCCTTCGACAAAGTTGCTCGAGTTTTAGGCCTACCTTTTCCAGGAGGACCTTGGATTGATAAAGCAAGTCAATGTGGAGATCCATTAAGTATTGAATTTCCTAAAGGGTTAATGAGTAAAGAAGATTTAATTGAACATAAATTTGATTTTTCATTCTCTGGTTTAAAAACCGCGGTTGCAAGATGGGTTGAAGCTTGGCAAAAAACTGGAGAAATTTTGCCGGTTTCAGATATTGCAGCATCTTTTCAGGAAGCAGTCGTCGAAGTTTTAGTAAAGAAAACGTTGATGGCAGCAAAAGAAACAGGAATTGACACAGTAGTAATTGGGGGAGGAGTAGCAGCAAATTCTCGTTTAAGAACTATGGCTCAAAGCATGGCTGAAAAAGAAAATATCAAAGTAAGAATTCCACGCCCAGGACTTTGTACAGATAATGGCGCAATGGTTGCATCATTGGGTTCGCAATTATTTAAAAATCAGATCGAACCTTCAAAAATTACTTTTGAAGTAGATCCAATTTTACCAATTACTATACAAAAGAATTAAAGTTTAAAACTTGGATATTCATCAGTTACTAAAATAACTGCATATCCTAAAACTCTATTCCAATACTGAAATGTTTTATAAACAAATTCTCCAGCCCACTTAGGATATGAAGCGGTAATAAATGTATAAACCCAGGCAATTAAAGTTAATAAAATTGCAATCGCTAAATAAACAAAGCCAACTATTGCTAAAGGTAATGCTAAAAGCCATTTAATTAAAGGAAGAAATCTATTTAATTTTTTTCCACCATTAATTTCTGGAAAGGTAATTTTTACAACTTGACTATCTTCAATAGATGGATATTTATCAGTTAACAAATACAGATAAGCTAAAAATCTTGTTCCAAGACCAAGTAAATCTTTATTGAAGTTTAAAAAATAACTTGGATAAATACCAGTAAATAAAAGTGATAAAACAATAGGTAAAGAAAACAAAACCACTGGACCCCAAGCATTTGGTGAAAATTGACTAATGATGGCAATAAAGGCAGCAACTGGCAGGGCATAGATTAAACGAAAGAAAACACTTAAACGATCTCTTTTGGTGTAACTAACTTTGATTTGGGTTTGAATTTGATTTTTCATTAAGAGCCTTTCTGGGCGTTACTTTTTAGACTACTGCCAAAAATGAGGCTGCAAGCCCAGTTTGGCTTGATTGAGTCCAATTTCACCAAGGCTCTGGCACTCAAGTTGAGGGAGTGCTAAAGCATTGGTAAGTTATTACTCAAGACCTTTTGAGGGAGAAATCCTTCGAAGGTTTAAATCCAAAAACTCAATCCCATGAAGGGGTAACAGATCCGTGGCGGTCCAAATTAAACCATTAGAGGATCGAATCCTCGTTGAAGTACTAGACGCTGAAACCAAAACTGCGTCAGGCTTAGTAATTCCTGACACTGCTAAAGAAAAACCTCAAGAAGGAAAAGTATTGGCAGTTGGCCCAGGTCGTTTTGATGAAGACGGCGAAAAGCGCGTTCCTATGGATATCAAAGTAGGCGACACCGTTATTTTCTCTAAATACGGCGGAACCGAAGTTAGCTATGACGGCAAAGACTATTTGTTGTTATCAGCACGCGATGTGCTCGCAGTCGTTTCAAAATAAGAAACCTTAATTATCAAATTTGCTCCGGAATAAATATTTCGGAGCAAATAAAAAACTTATAGAAGGAAAAAAATAAAATGGCAAAAATTCTTGATTTCAACCAAGATGCAAGACACAAACTAGAACACGGTGTCGACATTTTGGCAAACACAGTTCGTGTGACTCTTGGACCAAAAGGTCGAAACGTTGTATTAGGTAAAAAATGGGGTGCACCAACAATTACTAATGACGGTGTAACCATCGCAAAAGAAATTGAACTAGAAGATGCATTTGAAAACTTAGGTGCGCAACTAGTTAAAGAAGTGGCAACAAAAACTAATGACATTGCAGGAGATGGAACAACAACTGCAACAGTTTTAGCCCAAGCTATGGTTCATGAAGGATTAAAACAAGTAGCAGCTGGTGCAAATCCAATGGGAATTAAAAGAGGAATTGATGCCGCAGTTGCTGCTGTAACTGAAGAATTACATCGTTTGGCAAAACCAGTTAATGGTAAGGCAGAAATTGCTCAAGTTGCAACAATTTCAGCTCAAGATTCAAAACTTGGCGAACTTATTGCTGAAGCATTCGACAAAGTTGGCAGAGATGGCGTAATCACAGTTGAAGAATCATCCACCATGGATGTTGCACTTGATTACACAGAAGGTATGCAATTTGATAAAGGTTACATCTCTCCATATTTTGTAACCGATGCAGAAAGAATGGAAACAGTTCTAGAAGATGTTTACGTTCTATTAGTACAAAACAAGATTGCCTCAATTAATGAACTACTTCCTTTAATGGAAAAAGTTGTCCAAGCAGGTAAACCTCTTGTTGTAATTGCTGAAGATGTTGAAGGCGATGCTTTAAGTGCCATGATTGTTAACAAAATTAAAGGAACCTTTAATTCAGTAGCAGTTAAAGCTCCAGCTTTTGGTGATAGAAGAAAAGCAATGCTAGAAGATTTAGCAATTTTGACTGCTGGTCAAGTTGTTTCTCCAGAAGTAGGACTAAAACTTGATCAAGTTGGTCTAGAAGTTCTTGGTAAAGCAAAAAGAGTTGTTTCAACAAAAGACAACACCACAATCATTGGTGGTGCTGGCGATAAAAAAGCTGTTGATGCTCGAGTTGCTCAAATCAAGGCTGAAATGGATCGCACAGATTCAAGCTGGGATAAAGAAAAACTTCAAGAACGTCTTGCAAAAATTTCAGGTGGTGTAGCAGTAATCCAAGTTGGAGGCGCTACCGAAGTTGAATTGAAAGAAACAAAATTTAGAGTTGAAGATGCAATATCTGCAACTAGAGCTGCAATTGAAGAAGGAATTGTGGCAGGTGGCGGATCTGCCTTAACTCAAGCAGTTTCAGTTTTGAAAAATAAACTAAATAAAGAAGGCGATGAAGCAGCAGGTGTAGAAATAATTAGAAAGTCTGCTGTTGAACCACTTCGTTGGATAGCACAAAATGCAGGCGCTGAAGGTTACGTTGTTACTTCAAGAGTTTCAGAAATGAAAACTGGTGAAGGATATAACGCAGCAACTGGTGAATTTGAAAACTTACTTAAAGCAGGAATTGTTGATCCTGTGAAAGTAACTAGATCTGCATTAGAAAATGCTGCTTCAATTGCAGCAATGCTTCTGACAACAGATGTATTAGTTGTTGAGAAAAAGGAAGAAGCACCGGCTCCAGCCGCAGGCGGACACGGTCATTCTCACTAATTAAGTAAATAATTTTAAGAGGCGCTTAAATTTAAGCGCCTCTTATTTTTTACGCATTTTTAAGAAAAAAGTAATTGCTACCCCTATTGCTGCACCCAAAGACAACCATTGCAACCAAGAAATATTTGAAGTTGTTTCAGGATTTGGTGCAATCACAGGCATTGGAGATTCAATAACTTCTTCTTCATTAGTTTGGCCTTGTTCGATATCTAATTGATACACAAGTTCACCATCTAATGGATGACCATCACTTGCCACAGTCTTATAAGCAATTGAAAAACTTGTTCCAGTTAAGTCTTGAGGAATTGAAATAAATAGATTTGCTTCTTCGATGCGAATACTTGCTTCAACACTTCCTGATTCAGAAGTAATTGAAGCAAAAGTTCCATCTTCTATTACTGGTTCAGAAAAAGATAACTTAACTTCAGTCGGAAGTATTGTCAGAGTTTGACTTACATCAGGCTCAACACTAACAACTTCTGTGTGAGCAAAACTTGGGATGACAAAAGTAAAAAAAGAAATACAAGAGATTGCAAGAACTTTCCATAAATTTTTCATTAAATCCTCCAAGTACATTTAACTCTTAGAGTTGGCTAAATGTCATAGCAGTATTGTGTGAAATAGACGACAAAAGGAATTTATGAGAGCCATTGAGTGGGTTGAAGATCATCTAAGATTATTGGATCAAACCAAAATTCCTCACAAAATTGAATTTATTGAAGTTTTAAAAGTTGATCAATTAATTGATGCCATCGTTTCATTAGCTGTTAGAGGCGCTCCAGCCTTAGGTGCTACTGGCGCTTATGGCGTAGTTACTGCCATGGATCAAGCTAAAAAAGAAAACTGGGATGAAAAAGAACTCGAAAAACAAATTCTTAGAATCAGAAATGCCAGACCAACAGCTGTAAATCTTGCTTGGGGAGCAGATCAAGCACATCAAATAATTAATGAAGGTAGAAATGAAGTTTTAAAACTAGCCCACAAGATTGCCCAAGAAGACGAAGATGGCAATAAACAAATGGGAAAATATGCGGCAGATTGGATTTTAAACAAAACTGGAAAAAATAAATTAAATATTTTGACTCATTGCAATACTGGAATGCTTGCTACAACTGAATGGGGCACAGCTTTTGGTGTTATAAGAGAACTTCAAAACAGAGGAAATGTTGAATTAGTTTATGCAGATGAAACAAGGCCTTTATTACAAGGTTCTAGATTAACTGCGTGGGAATTAGTCCAAAATAAAATTCCGCATTTGGTTTTAGCAGATGGCGCTGCTTCAAGCACAATACTTAGAAAAAAAGTTGACGTTGCATTAATCGGCGCAGATCGCATCGCTGCAAATGGTGATACTGCAAATAAAATTGGATCTTTATCAGTTGCACTTGCTTGCTATGAAGCAAATATTCCTTTTTTAGTTATTGCACCAGAATCAACTATTGATTTGAATTGTTTATCTGGAGAAGAAATTGAAATTGAATTAAGAGATGACTCAGAAATTTTGAATTTCAATGGACAACGCGTAGCACCTCTAGAATCAAGGGGCTACAACCCAGCATTTGACGTCACTCCGGCAAAATATATTTCAGCAATAGTTACTCAATTAGGTGTAATCGAAGTTTCAGAAGGTGAAACTCCAGCAAAAAGGAAATCAGGAAAATAAATTGAATCAAACTCCAAAAGCACTAGAAGAATTAGTAACAAGATCACAATTTATAGGTGCAGATCAATCTTTAGTGGTTTTTGGTGGAGGTAACACTTCAGCGAAAGGTGAAATTACAGATCATCTAGGTAGAAAAAGAACTGTCCTTTGGGTCAAAGGTTCTGGTGCTGACATGACAAATGCAGTTGCCATTGATTACCCAGCACTTTATTTAGAAGAGTTATTAAGTTTAAAGCAATTTGAAAAATTATCTGATGAAGAAATGACTGATTTAGTTGGCAAAGCTTTAGTAGATCCAAATAGTAGAAGACCTTCTATTGAAACTTTGCTTCACGCATTTTTACCCTCCAAACATATTGATCACGTTCATGCTGATGCAATTTGTGCATTAACTAATCATCCTGGAGGTAAAAAAGCTGTAGCTGAAGCTTTAGGTGAAGATTTTGCTTACGTTGATTGGATTAGACCTGGATTTGAATTAAGTAAATATTCATCTCAATTTAGCGAAAAAGCTGGAATTGTTTTAGCTCATCATGGACTCATAGTTTGGGATGATGATAGTGAAAAGTGTAAGAACAAAACTATAAATGCTGTTGAAAAAGCAAATAAATATCTTGATTCTTTATCAGTTAAACCAGCTGCAAAATTTGATCACTCAGGACCAAGTGATCAAGAATTATCTGATTTATTGCTAGCACTTCGAGGAAGATTAAGTAAAAAAGTAAAAAGAGTTCTAACTATTGATAATCGTTTACAAGAAATCAGCAAAAGAAAAGATCTAGCAAAAGTTGCAGAAGCAGGTGCTTCAAGTGCTGATCACATGTTAAGAATTAGACCTTGGTCTGCAGTGCTTCCTGAGAAAGCTACTGTAGAAAATTCTTTACCAGTAATTGTTAAATACGTTGAGCATTACACAAATTACTTTGAAAAAAATAAAGATTTATTACCTAAAGGCTATTTCATGCACGATCCAGATCCAAGAGTTTTACTACTTCCAGGAGTTGGATCAATAACTACAGGGGAAAGTACAAAAGAAGGAAAAATGCTTTCAGACATTGCATTTCACACCCATAGCGTTGCTGCCAAAGTAATTGATTGCTTTGGTGAAGCAGACACTATTGGGGATAGAGAGATATTTGGATTTGATTACTGGCCAATGGAATTATTCAAATTAAGTTCTAAACCAAAACCTAAGAAATTTGCTGGATCTGTATTTATTGTCACTGGAGCAGGTTCTGGAATTGGTAGGGGAATTGCTTTGGAATTAGCCGAAAATGGAGCCAATTTAGTTTTAGCAGATCTAACTGAAGATGGTTTAAAGAAAACTGAAGAAGAAATCTTAAAAGTTAAAGGTTTAAAACCACATTTTGTTGTGGGGGATCAAAGTAAAGAAAATGTAATTATAGAAACAGTTCAATCGGCTATTAAAAATTATGGCGGATTTGATGGAGCTGTAATGAGTGCTGGAATTGGAGTTTCAGATTCATTAGAAACTCTAACATTGGAAAAATGGAATCAAGGTTTAGCTGTTAATTTAACTTCTTCATTTTTATTAACAAAACATGCCATGATTAATTTACGCAAACAAGGAATTGGTGGATCGCTTGTTTATATTGCTAGTAAAAATGCTTTTTCACCAGGTGCAGGTTTTGGAGGTTATTCAGTAAGTAAAGCTGGCATGTTGCAATTAATGCGAATCGCTGCTCTTGAAGGTGGTTCAGCTCAAATTAGAGCAAATGCAATTAATCCTGATGCAATATTTGATAATTCAAAACTTTGGGAAGGTGGCATAAGAGAACAAAGAGCTAAAGCTCATGGTGTTAAACCAGAAGAACTAGAAGATTTTTATGCCTCAAGAAATATGTTAAAAGTTCATGTAACTTCTAAAGATGTTGCTTTAACAACAAGTTATTTATTATCTGATGATTCTTCAAGAACAACAGGATCAGTTATTGCAGTAGATGGTGGAGTAGCAGCAGCTTTTCCAAGATAAATTTATAAAAAGTTTTAAGGGCTCTTGATTTTATTCAAGAGCCCTTATTTTTTGGAGGGTTATGAAGGGTAAGTTTTGTTAGCCAGCTACTGGCATTGATTCTTTAACTGGTGCATAGATTGCTTCGCGATCATCTTCACTCATCGCACCCCACACACCGTATGGTTCTCTAACTTCTAGAGCATGTGCTGCACATTGTTTTAAAACAGGACATGTTGCACAAATAGATTTCGCAAGAGCAATTCTTTGCTCGCGAGCAGGTCCGCGCTCACCTTCAGGGTGAAAGAAGATTTCTGGATCTTCACCACGGCAAGCACCTTTTAATTGCCAATCCCAAAGATCGGCATTAGGTCCAGGAAGTCTGGTTATGTCAGCCATTTTGAGATAAATCCTTTGCTAAAGCTTTCTTTATCTAAATATACAAAATTGTTCATAACTTGGTCAATCACCCCTAATGACTAATTTTGTGAAGTCGCTCTCACTAAAGCCTCGATTAGCCAAAGTTGTTCACTTGGGGAACAATATGCTCATGGGTTTAAATCCTGAGGAAGAAAACGTCATCACCCTGGGCCTTACCGTGGCCGTGGTGGCAAGGCGTGTGGGGGTTGCTCCAGCGACCTTGAGAACCTGGGAGCGCCGATATGGCCTTTGCCCCACAGATAGATCCCAAGGTGGGCATCGTCGCTATTGCATCACAGATATAGCCCGTTTAGAAATTATGCGAAAGTTAGTTTTATCAGGCATGCCCGCAGGAGAAGCTGCCAAAGTTGCTTTGAGCACCAAGGTTGAAAATATTTCCAACATTTCACCAGTTGATCCAAATTCTTTAAGTAGCAAAATTGAAAATTTAGTTAAAACCCTTGATCACGCTGAAAAATTTGGTCATCCAGGTGGTGGTCAAGTTTTATCAATGGAAGGAGCATCCAGTGCAGCGCGTGGTCTTGCTAAAGCTGCTCAATCAATGGATAACCAATCTTGTAATCAAATAATTGGGGCAAGTATTAATTCTCGAGGTGTTATTTGGACTTGGGAAAATTTAATTTCAAAAGTTTTAATTGCAATTGGTGCTAAATGGGAACAAACAGGAGAAGGCATAGAAGCAGAACATGTTCTAAGTGAAGCAATTATTGGTCAAATGCGACTTCGTGCAGATCAATTAATTGCACCAGTAAACATAAGACCTGTTATTACTGCATCTGCTCCTGATGAATTACACACTATTCCGCAATATGTGACAGCAGCAGCGTTAGCTGAAAGAAGAATTAGTTCCAAAGTCTTAGGAGCAAGAGTTCCATATTCTTCTTTAATAAATGCTGTGAAAAGACTAGCTCCTGCAGCGGTTTTGATTTGGGCACAAATTCCTGTTAAAAATATCGATCCTGAATTAGAAAACTTAAGCCATTTAAGACCAAGTCCTTTAATGCTTGTGGCAGGTCCTGGTTGGCCAATGCAATTACCAAGTAATTTTAAAAGAAGCAGTGATTTAACTAGCACCATAACCGCAATAACAAATTCAGTAGGTTTATAAAGAAACTTAAAGATTACATGATTCGTCTGAAGAATCATGAACATAATTGTAATAGATGAAAACTTATCCAGAAGAAAAATTATCCACAGAAAACTGCAACTAACAAAAATTCCATCACAAATTGTGTTAGTGAAAAATATAAGAGAAGCTTTTATCTATATAAAAAATATAAATATGGATCTTGTTTTTATAAATCAGCAGTTATTCAATTTGCTAACCAAAGAGCAAAAAGAGATCTTAAACAAGTATAAGTTTATTATTTTAACTTTGA
The DNA here is from genome assembly GCA_041170365.1 of Actinomycetota bacterium. Lineage (GTDB taxonomy): Bacteria > Actinomycetota > Actinomycetes > S36-B12 > UBA5976 > ATZT02. Next base: position 41,374 of record JBEAYY010000026.1, on the reverse strand, counting down.
AAAAAGAAGTTAAAAAATTAAATGATACAAGGATTTATTTTGATGCAGATTTAAAGGAATTAAAAGAGTTACTATTCAACTTAAAATTAAATAAAGTAAAAATAAAGCTTTTAAGCAAAAGAGAAAAAGAAATATTGTTTCTAATTAGTCATGGCTTAAATAATAAAAAATTAGCTCATAATTTAAAAATTCAAGATGCCACTATAAAGACTCATCTGCGAAGAATCAGAATTAAACTCAAAACTGCAAATAGGACTCATTCTGTGGCAAAGGCCTTGCGCAAAGGCTATATTTCCTAAAAGTTATTAACAGTTTTAGAGTCCAAAACAGCCAAAACTTCATATCCAAGATAGGCTTCTTTTTTGTGGCTGAAGTAGAAATTGGTGGAACCAAACGAGGCAGAATCGCCTATTCCTTTGACGATATTGCTTTAGTTCCAACTAGAAGAACTCGAAATCCTGAGGAAGTTTCAACCTCTTGGAAAATTGATGCCTACGAATTTGAATTCCCCATCATGGCAGCACCAATGGATTCTGTGGTTTCCCCGGAAGTTGCTATTAATTACGGCAAATTAGGTGGCTTAGCGGTTTTAAATCTTGAAGGATTATGGACTCGTTATGAAGATCCTAAAAAAGAATTTAAAAAAATATTAGATGCAAAATCTGAATCAGGTGTGCAAGTATTACAACAAATATATAGTGCAGAAATAAAACCAGAATTAATTAAGGAAAGAATAAAAGAAATAAAATCTGCTGGAGTAATCGCAGCTGCAGCTTTATCACCTAGATCTGTTAGTAAATATTTTAAATCTGTAGTTGATGCAGGAATTGATATTTTTGTTATTAGAGGAACAACGGTAAGTGCTGAACATGTTTCCAAAACTGAAGAAGCAATTAATTTAAAGAATTTTATTTATGAACTTGATGTGCCAGTAATTGTTGGAGGTTGTGCTTCTCATCAAGCAGCTCTTCATTTAATGAGAACTGGGGCAGCTGGTGTTTTGGTTGGTTTTGGTGGAGGAGCAACTCACACAACATCAGATGTTTTGGGTGTAAAAGTTCCAATGGCAACAGCAGTTGCTGATGTTGCAGCTGCCAGAAGAGAATATTTAGATGAATCTGGCGGTAGGTATGTTCATGTAATTGCAGATGGCTCAATAGGAAAAAGCGGAGACATTAGTAAAGCAATTGCAATGGGTGCAGATGCAGTCATGATTGGTTCTGCACTTGCAAGATCAACTTCAGCTCCTGGACTTGGTAAGCATTGGGGTGTAGAGGCTGTGCATAAAGATTTACCTAGAGGCCAAGTTGTAGAACTTGGCACAGTTGGAACTTTAGAACAAATTTTATTTGGACCTTCCACTAATGCTCAAGGTAATTTAAACCTTGTTGGTGCTTTGAAGAAAGCAATGGCTACCACAGGTTATAGCGACTTGAAAGAATTACAAAGAATAGAAATAGTAGTAAATCCAGAATAATCTAATTTTTTAAGTTAGTATCAAAATATGGAAATCATTTATAACACGTTAGTTCTTTTGCACTTTATTGGTTTAGCTGCTTTATTTGGTGGATTCTTTGTACAAATGAGTTCTGCAAATAAAGTTGTAAACCCTGCCATGTTTCATGGTTCTTTAACTCAATTAGTAACAGGCCTAGTAATGGTTGGCTTGATTGAAACTGGATTAGTTGACGAAGAATTAAACATGACCAAAATCAGTATTAAATTATTGATTGTTTTAATCATCACAGGAATAGTTTTTGTTAACAGAAAGAAAGCTTCTGTTTCAAATTCAATTTGGTTAAGTATTGGTTTATTAACTTTGGCCAATATGGCAATTGCTGTTTATATTTAAGCGTTAACTACAAAAAACATTTCAGCTAACTTACCTTCAGGTAAGTTAGCTGCTTTTGCAGCTAAAGTCATCCAACTTTTAACTCGATCTCTTAAATCTGGGACATGAGCAGTTTGAGAAACATGCTGTTTTAAAGCTTCAAACTTTTTTTCAACAACATTTGTTATTTCAACAAAATTACTTGGTGAATGATGTGACATCACCCATATAAGTGGCACATTCCATGGCTCTAAACCTTCTTTTAATAAATGTGGGAAAGCAAATTGATTTCTTGCATCTGGATAAACAGCTTGAATTGCAGTCTCACCAACAGCCATATGATCTGGATGAGATGCTGGCATTCTGGCCCAATTTCTTTCAGGAGATTGAGTAATTAACACATCAGGTTTTACTTTTCTAATTACTTTTACAAATTCTTCTCTTAAGGAAAGTGTTGGAACAATTGATCCATCGTCTTTGCCTAAATAAATTACTTCTTTAACACCTAAAACTTTTGCAGCATTACTTTGTTCTTTGCGACGAATTTTTCTCATTTCATCTCGTGAAATACTTGCATCTTCGCCACCTTGATGGCCATCAGTTGTGATGCAATAAGTGACTTCAACGCCACTTTCTACTAATAAAGCTATAGTTCCTGCAGCACCAAAATCGACATCATCTGGATGAGCAGTTATCACTAAAACTTTAGAACCAGGTTTAGGAAATTCCAGAGGTGTTAGAACAGGCGAATTCATATAGAACAATTTAGACTTAAGCAGTGTCTTTAATTCATTCGGCTTTAGATGATTTAAATCCTCAGCAAAAAGCTGCGGTAATGCATCAAGGCTCACCTCTATTAATTGTGGCAGGGGCTGGTTCTGGAAAAACCAGAGTTTTAACCAGAAGAATTGCTTACCTTTTAAGTGATCGAGGGGTTTCTCCTCAAGAAATCTTGGCTATTACTTTCACCAATAAAGCCGCAGGGGAGATGAAAGAAAGAGTTTTAGATTTAGTTGGCAATAAAGCAAAACTGATGCAAGTCTCGACTTTTCATTCAGCTTGTGTTCGATTTTTAAGAGCAGATGCTCAAAAGTTAGGTCGTACTTCTACTTTCTCAATTTATGACTCTCAAGATTCTATAAGACTTATAACGATGGTGGCTGCAGGTTTAGAAATTAATTCTAAAGTTTTAAGTCCACGATCAATTCAAGCTCAAATTTCAAATGCAAAAAGTGAATTAATTGATCATGAAACTTACATGAGTAAGGCAGAAACTGAACAGGAAAGATTAGTAGGGCAAGTTTATTCAGAATATGATCAAAGATTAGCAAGAGCAAATGCATTTGATTTTGATGACTTAATCGGAGCAACAGTAGCACTCTTACAACTTTTTCCAGATGTTAAACAAAAATATCGTCATAGATTTAAACATATTTTGGTTGATGAATATCAAGACACAAATCATGCCCAATATATTTTGATTAAAGAATTAGTTGGGAGTGAAAAAGATGGATTAGCACCTGCAGAACTTTGTGTTGTGGGCGATGCTGATCAGTCAATTTATGCATTTCGTGGCGCAACTATTAGAAACATAGAAGAATTCGAAAGAGATTTCCCAACTGCTAAAACAATTTTATTAGAGCAAAATTATCGATCAACACAAAATATTTTAACTGCAGCAAATTCTGTAATTTCACAAAATGCAGAAAGAAGGGAGAAAAAACTTTGGACAGATGCAGGACAAGGTGAACCAATCGTTGGTTATGTTGCAGACAATGAACACGATGAAGCATCATTTGTTGCATTAGAGATAGAAAAACTACGTGATGAATTTGAATATAAGTATGGTCAGATGTCAGTTTTTTATAGAACTAATAATCAATCAAGAGCCTTTGAAGAAGTATTTATAAGAATAGGTATTCCATACAGAGTTGTTGGTGGATTAAAGTTTTATGAAAGAAAAGAAGTTAAAGATGTTTTAGCATATTTAAGAGCTGTGATTAATTTTGATGATGAATTATCAATCAGAAGAATAATAAATGTTCCTAAAAGAGGAATTGGTGAAAAAGCTGAAGAAATAATTGATTCTTTTGCTAGAAAAAATAAATTAACTTATGGTCAAGCAATTCAAAATGCAGAAAAAATAAGTGAATTAACCCCTAAAGCTCGTGCTGCATTAATTGATTTTGCTCAAATGATGAACGTGTTTAGAGAGATGTTTTTGAAAGATGCTAAACCTTCAGAAATTGTTCACACAGTTTTGGAAAAATCTAGTTATTTAGAAATTCTATTTAATTCAGAAGATCCTCAAGATCAAAGCAGAGTTGAAAATTTAACAGAACTTGAATCAGTAGCAAGAGAATTTGAAAATGCAAATAGTGCAGGAGAAAATGGTTTAGCACAATTTTTAGAACATGTTTCACTTGTAGCAGATTCAGATGATGTACCAGGAAATAATGAAGGTTTAGTTACTTTAATGACACTTCATACTGCTAAGGGTTTAGAATTTCCAATTACTTTTTTAACTGGAATGGAAGAAGGAATTTTTCCACATTCAAGATCGCAAGTTAACGATAAAGAATTAGCAGAAGAAAGAAGACTTGCTTATGTTGGAATTACCAGAGCAAGAGAAAGACTTTATGTCACAAGATCCATATCTAGATCTGTGTGGGGAGCTCCTTCTTATAATTCAAGTTCTAGATTTTTAGATGAGATACCTGCATCTTTAATTAGTTGGCAAAGACTTGAACCAATGAATGAAAGTTATTCTTCTGGTGGTTTTGGTGCAGCACCTTCAATGGTTAAAGCAAGTAAACCAAGAGTTGAAAAACAATATTTGATTTTAAATCCTGGAGATAAAGTTTTGCATGAAAGATTTGGACTTGGCACAGTTAAAGAAACTGCAGGAAGTGGTGAAGGATCTGAAGCAACAATTGATTTTGGATCACATGGCACAAAAAGATTACTTCTAAGATATGCACCCGTTGAAAAACTTTAATTAATCCTTACCCCAAAGCCAAACCCAAGGATTTCTAAAACTTCCATTAACTAACACTTCAAAATGTAAGTGAGCTCCAAAGGCTTTTCCTGATGCACCAATATTTCCAATTCTTTGCCCAACATCTACTTCATCGCCTGGATTTACCCTGATTCGAGATAAATGTGCATATCTTGTCACTGCACCATCTGGATGTTTGATTTCAATTGTTCTTCCATAAGAAGGACGCCAACCTGTAAATAAAACAGTACCCACTCTTGCTGAATAAACAGGATCACCATAATTTCCATTGAAGTCAGTACCAGTGTGCCAACCTAAATCCCAAATTCTTCCTCTTCTTCCATAAGGAACAGAAATTCTTGCTCGAGCAGGATTAACTGTGTACTTAGCTCTTAAAGCTCTTCGCTCTGCTGCTTGCTTTGCTTTTTCTGCAGCAATTCTTGCTTGTTCACGTGCTGCAATAACTGCTGCTTGATCTTTAAATCTTTGAATTTTTTCAACGGTTGCTGGTGCGCCAAGTTTTGCAGTAATTGGTTTTTCAATAATTGGAAGTTCTGCAGCTGCTACATCTTGATTGGCGACAGATAATTCTTGAGGAGCATCAGCAACCACTACAGGTTCACTTGATGCAGAAAAATTAGATGGCAAAGCCATTGCAATAGTTAAACCAATTGCAACAACCAGGATTCCACCAGAGAGCCAACGATTATTTGGAGCTTTTAGTTTCATCATCTTCTACTCAACCATGCCAGATGTCACATCTGTAACAGATGGGGTTGGTGACTTATCTCATTTGCACTCAAGATACAAAAGATAAAAGGGATTCAATAGGCTTATCTAGGCTTTGAAAAACAAATAGGGAGTTTGACTAAAAATCGTGGATTTATACGAATATCAAGCAAAAGAATTATTTGCCTTAAATCAAATTTCTACCCAAGTTGGAAAAGTTGTCACAACTGCAATTGATGCGAAAAAAGCAGCCCAAGAATTTAATAAACCAGTTGTTGTGAAAGCACAAGTTAAAACTGGTGGTAGAGGAAAAGCAGGTGGAGTAAAACTGGCCACAAATCCTGATGAAGCTTTTGAAAAAGCAAATAATATTTTAGGTTTAGATATTAAAGGTCACATTGTTAAAAAAGTTCTAATTACTCCAGCAGAAGATATCAAGGAAGAATATTACGTTTCTTTTTTGTTGGATAGAACTAATAGAACATTTTTAGCTATGGCAAGTGTGGCTGGTGGAATGGATATTGAAGAAGTTGCTGTTAAAACTCCTGAAAAACTTGCCAAGATTTCTATAAATCCAATCACTGGTGTCGATAAAACTAAAGCGACAGAAATTGCTCAAAAAGCAGGGATTCCTTCTGAAGTATTAAACCCAGTTGCTGAACTCATTGAAAAAATGTGGAAAGCATTTATCCAAATCGATGCCACGTTAATTGAAATAAATCCTTTAGTTAGAACAAATGATGATCGTATAGTTGCTCTTGATGGAAAAGTGACTTTAGACGATAACGCTTTATTTAGACATCCTGATTTTGAAAAATACATCGATACAGCAAATGTGGATCCACTTGAAACAAGAGCAAAAGAAAAAGATTTAAATTATGTAAAGCTTGATGGTTCAGTTGGAATTATTGGTAACGGTGCTGGATTAGTTATGAGCACACTTGATGTTGTGGCTTATGCAGGGGAAAAATTTGGGAATGTAAAACCTGCAAATTTTCTAGATATTGGAGGAGGAGCTTCTGCTCAAGTCATGGCAGATGGCTTAGGAATAATTTTGTCTGATCCTTCAGTTAAATCAGTATTTGTAAATGTTTTTGGTGGCATAACAGCTTGTGATGCTGTTGCTAATGGAATTGTGCAAGCATTAGAAATTTTGAAATCTGATTCAACAATTAAACCAAGACCAATTGTGGTTCGACTTGATGGAAATAATGCACAAGAAGGTTTAAGAATTCTAAAAAGTGCAAAAATTGAAAACGTAGAAATAGTTGACACGATGGATAATGCAGCAGCAAAAGCTGCACAACTTGCTGCAGGTGTTAAGTAATGGCCATTTTCTTAGACCAAAACAGCAAAGTAATAGTTCAGGGCATGACTGGTGCTGAAGGTAAAAAACATAGCGAACGAATGATCAAATCTGGAACGCAAATAGTTGCAGGAGTAACACCTGGAAAAGGTGGTCAAACTCTAGAAGTTGCGGGGAAAAATATTCCAATTTTTAATTCAGTCAAAGAAGCAATGGATCAAACAGGTGCAAATGTTTCTGTTGTTTTCGTTCCCCCAAAATTTGCAAAAGCTGCAGTAATAGAAGCAGTTGATGCTTTCATGCCATTAGTAGTAGTAATTACTGAAGGAATACCAGTGCATGACACCGCAAACTTCTTTGCACATTCGCAAAAAGTTGGCAAAACAAGAATTATTGGTCCAAATTGTCCAGGAATTATTTCCCCAAGTTTAAGTAATGCTGGAATTATTCCTGCAGACATTACCAATAAGGGAATTATTGGATTAGTTTCTAAATCAGGAACACTTACATATCAAATGATGTATGAATTAAGAGATTTAGGTTTTACAACAGCAATTGGCATTGGTGGAGATCCAATTATTGGTACAACACATATTGATGCTTTACGTGAATTTGAAAAAGATCCCGATACCAAAGCAATCGTGATGATTGGTGAAATTGGTGGAGATGCTGAAGAAAGAGCAGCAGACTTTATTAAAGAAAACATCACTAAACCTGTAGTTGCCTATGTGGCTGGTTTTACTGCACCTGAGGGAAAAACAATGGGTCATGCTGGAGCAATTGTCTCTGGTTCAAGTGGAACAGCAGAAGCTAAAAAAATAGCATTAGAAAAAGTTGGAGTTAAAGTCGGTAAAACTCCAAGTGAAACCGCACTTTTATTACGCGCAGCCATAAAATAAATTGTGGCTGATTCACCAGTTCAACGTCATAACGTTGTAGTTGCTGGCTTATTAGTTACCTTTTGGACATTTTTAATTACTTTTGGATTATCTGTAACTTTAGTTTTTACAACATGGATATTGGCTGGTGACAGATCAAGCTCTTTAACTGATGCATTCAAAGTTGTGGTGTGGGGATTTTTAGCCATGCAAGGTGTTCCATTAGTTATTAATTCTGTAACTTTGTCTTTACCTTTTCTTGGATTTATATTTATTACTTTAATTTCTTTATATAGATCTTCTCGTTGGGCAATTAGATCTGCTCTACATGAAGAAATGAAAAGACCTACATTGATATCACTTTTAGTGGTAAGTGTTGCATCTGTCTCATACGCCCTTGTTATTGCTTTACTTAGATTTTTAGTTAGTCCTGAAAATATAAATTGGTTTGAAGTAATGCTTAAACCTTCAATTATGGTTATTTCTATGTCAATTTTAGCCGTGGGCACTGTCGGGGGAACTTGGTCTTTAATATTTGATGATTTAGATGAACCAATAAAAAGAATTATTAAATTAATATTTAGGTTTAGTTTAATTATTTTAATTACTTCAATGATTCTTGTTTTAGTTGCTATTGGATTTAATTATGAAAATATGCTTTTGATGCAATCATCACTTCTTGGCGGAGTAGTAGCGCTTATTGCTGTTGTTGTTTCTGGAATTGGCTGGTTTCCAAACTTTATTCTTTGGGCTTGGGCTTTTTTGACAAATTCAACTATCGTATTAGGGGCTGGTTCCACTATTAATTTAAATTCTGTGACTATTGCCCAATTACCAGCTTGGCCTTGGTTTGGACTTATCCCAACAACGTTGCCAAGTTATGTGAAATATTTCTATCTGATTCCAATACTTTTTGGAATTTTAATGGCAATTAGTACTAGAAATAAAAACATTGGAATCTGGATAGTTTCTGCGATTTTTGTTTCCCTAGGTGTGGCAAGTGTTATTTCTATTTTAAGTTTTTTAAGTACAGGATCTTTGGGAAATAATCTATTACTTAATTTTGGAGTTAGTTCCAAAGAGGTATTTCAAAGAACAATGATTTGGTTTTTAATCGGAGAAGTAATTCTAATTACATTTATCTTGCTTTGGAACGCTGCAAAGAATAGAAATAAAATTGAAGCAGAGGAAGTAGAACCCAGTTCTTCCCAAAGTTAAGCCACCTATTTATTGAAATAAAAGACCTCTAGATAGGCTTTCCATGGCTACTTAGTTGATAAGTCTTATGAGGGGAATTTTTCATATTTATGTCTAGCAAGAAAATAACTAGAGCTCTAATTAGTGTTTCTAATAAAGATGGCTTGGAAGATTTAGCAAAAATATTGCATAGTAAAAATATTGAAATAGTTTCAACAGGAAAAACAGCTGATTTTATCTCTCAACTAAACATACCTGTAATTAAAGTAAGTGAAGTAACTAAAAGTGAAGAAATATTAAGTGGCAGGGTAAAAACATTACATCCAAATATTCACGGGGCAATTTTAGTTGATCAAAACAACACCCAACACAATCATGAACTACAAAAACTTGGGGTAAAACCTTTTGATCTAGTTATAGTTAATCTTTACCCGTTTTTAGATACAGTTTCATCTGGTGCAAATTTTGAAGAATGCATTGAACAAATAGATATTGGTGGAGTAGCGCTAATAAGGGCTGCTGCCAAGAATTTTGAGCATGTATCAGTTGTAGTTTCTCCAAATGAATATAAAAATTTAATTAGTCAATTAGATTCTGGAATTTCTCGTGAACAAAGAATGCAATGGTCTGCCGAAGCTTTTTCGCATACTGCAACTTATGACACTTTGATTGCTAGATGGTTTTCAAGAAAAGTAACTGATGAAAAAGATGCTCCTAAATGGGTTGGAGCTTCATTTAAACGAACTCAAGTTTTGCGATATGGAGAAAATCCACATCAAACAGCTGCCTTGTATTCAGGAATTAGTTCTGAGAAAGGTATTGCCCAAGCAAAACAACTTGCAGGAAAAGAAATGTCTTATAACAATTTCATAGATGCAGATGCAGCAAGAAATGCTGCATTTGACCATGTTGAACCTTGTGCAGTCATCATTAAACATGCAAATCCTTGTGGAATAGCAATAGCTGATGACTTATCTTTAGCTTTTGAAAAAGCTTTATATGCTGATCCAATTTCAGCATTTGGGGGAGTAATTGGCACAAATAGAAAAGTTGATAAAAAAACTGCAACATTGATTAACGATGTTTTTACAGAAGTGATTGTGGCCCCTGCATTTGATGAGGATGCTCTAGAGATATTAAAACAAAAAAGTAATTTAAGAATTTTACAAATTTCAGGTCCACACATGGGGAAGCGTGTTGAATGGAGAACAGTTTCTGGTGGCGTTCTTATGCAAACTGTTGACGATGTTGAAAGTTATGGAGATGATCCAGATGAATGGAAATTAGTTTCTGGAACAAAAGCAAGTGACAATACTTTAAAAGATTTAGAGTTTGCTTGGAGAAGCGTTAGAGCACCAAAATCTAATGCGATTGTTTTAGCAAAAGATGGTGCAATGGTTGGTGTTGGAATGGGCCAAGTAAATAGAGTTTCAGCAGCAAAATTAGCTGTAGAAGGTGCAAAAGAAAGATCAAAAAATAGCGTTGCAGCTTCTGATGCATTTTTCCCCTTTGCAGATGCTGTAGAAGTTTTAATTAATGCAGGTGTAAATGCAATAGTGCATCCTGGTGGTTCAAAAAATGATGAAGAAGTTATTGCACTGGCAAATAAAGCAGGCATAACAATGTACTTAACTGGAGTTAGACATTTTTCTCATTGAGAAAGCAAGTGTTCCATTTTCAATAGCACTTGCCTTTGTTGCAGGAGTTGCTGCGACATTACAAGCAAGTGTAAGTGGTCAATTAGCTCATAAATTAAATGACGGAATTATGGCTGCACTTATATCAAATATTGGTGGCACAATATTTATGAGTTTATTTTTATTAAATCCTGAAGTAAGAAATAAATTTAAAAATTTAATTAAGTTGGTATTAGATAAAAAATTTGCTAAATGGCAACTATTGGGAGGAGTTGCTGGAGCCGTTTATATTTCAACTGCTTCAAGCACAGTAAGCATTATTGGGACAGGTTTATTCACTGTTGTTTTAGTTGCTTCACAAAATATAAGCGGCATATTTGTTGACAAGTTTGGTTTTAGCTCAGGTAAAAAAAGAAATATCACAAAGAAAAGATTTTTGGCAATGTCGATTGGTATTGTGGCAGTTTTTTTCTCGGTATCTGAATTTAATGGTGAAATATTATGGGCACCAATAATTGCTGTAGTAATTGCAGGTTTAGCTGTCACTATGCAATTTGCATTAAATGCCAGAGTCACAAAAGTAGCTAATTCTCAAGTTTCTGCATTCATAAATTTTCCAATGTCAATGCTTGCAGTAACTATTACGTTGTTCGTGATGAATTTATTGGGAAAAGATTGGACAAGTTGGCCTAGTCAATGGTGGCTTTATTCTGCAGGAATTCTCGGAGCCATTGTGGTTTATTTAGCTGCTGCGGTTGTAAGAACTTTAGGTGTATTACTTTTTAGTCTGGCAACAGTAGCAGGTCAGTTAGTAACTTCTATTTTCTTAGACATAGTTATGCCTAATGCAAATATAAATGTGGGGTGGGCTTTACTGTTTGGAGCAGCATTGATGCTGTTTGCTGTCTATCTTGCAAGCGATTTAAGGTAGTCTAAATTTATGCCTGCGACAAATCCAGCTTCTAATTCTGAAAATAGAAACTTAAGGGCTATTTCAAATAATGATGTAGAAGTTAAAGTAAATCGTTGGCAAAAATTAATTAGGAGACAATGGCCAACTTTATTACCTTTAATAATTACAATCTTTGGAATCTTTCTTGCCACTCAAATGAATTTTCGAGTTGGAGTTTTAGTTTTTTCACTAGGCGTGGCAGTTGCAGCATTGTTACGTGCATCACTACCAAGATTTTCACTCGGCTGGCTTTATGTCCGTACTAAATGGATTGATGTAACAGTTTTAACATTTTTTTCAGTTTTCTTAATAATCCTTTCAATAGTTGTGCCCTCATAATTTCACACCCTTATTCCTTACTAGAATTGTCATAACAAATTGAATTCTTTTGAAGGGCTTGTGATAAATCTTGGCTAGATCTGGCAAAGTTTCAGTTATTGGAGCAGGTTTTTATGGCTCAACAACCGCAATGCGTTTAGCTGAATATGACATTTTTGAAACCGTAGTTTTAACTGATGTTGTTGATGGTAAAGCTGAAGGTTTAGCACTTGATATGAACCAATCACGTCCGATACAAAATTTTGAAACAAAAATAGTTGGACAAACTACATTGTCTGATGGCAGCGGATATGAAGCTATAAAAGATTCTTCAATCGTGGTTATCACTGCAGGACTTCCAAGAAAACCTGGAATGAGCAGAATGGATTTGATAGAAACAAATGCCAAGATTGTTCGACAAGTTTCAGAAAATATCGCCAAGCATGCGCCAAATTCTGTGGTGATTGTTGTTTCTAATCCGTTAGATGAAATGACTGCACTTGCTCAGATTGCTACCGGATTTTCAAAAAATAAAGTTATGGGTCAAGCAGGAATGTTAGATACTGCAAGATTTTCTTATTTTGTTGCAGAAAAAACTGGTTCACTAATTAGTGAAGTTAAAACTTTAACTTTAGGTTCACATGGCGAAACAATGGTGCCAGTGCCAAGTCAATCAAGTGTCAAAGGTAAATCTCTTAGTGAAGTACTTCCAAAAGAAGAAATAGATAAATTAGTAGAGCGCACCAGAAATGGTGGAGCAGAAGTTGTTGCGTTATTAAAAACCGGATCTGCTTATTACGCTCCAAGTGCAGCTGCAGCAGAAATGGCCAAAGCAGTGGCAATAAATTCAAATAAAGTTATGCCAGTTTGTGCATGGGTTGATGGCGAATTTGGAATTAATGGAGTTTATCTAGGTGTTGAAGCCCAACTTGGTTCAAATGGCATTAATAAAGTTGTTGAAACAAAATTGGACGAGGATGAATTAGCTGCTTTAAAAGTTGCAGCAGAAGCAGTAAGAACTAAACAAGCAGACGTCAAAAATCTCTAAAGGAAAAATAATGGCAAAAATCAAGGTAGCAAATCCAGTTGTTGAATTAGATGGAGATGAAATGACTCGCATCATTTGGCAATTTATTAAAGATGAATTAATTTTGCCTTATCTAGATATTAATTTGGAATATTATGATTTAAGCATTGAACATAGAGATAAGACAGATGATCAAGTAACAATTGATTCAGCAAATGCTATTAAAAAACATGGAGTGGGCGTTAAATGTGCAACTATAACTCCAGATGAAGCAAGAGTTAAAGAATTTGGTTTAAAGAAAATGTGGAAATCACCTAATGGAACTATTAGAAATATTTTAGGTGGAGTTATTTTTCGTGAGCCAATTATTATTTCCAATATTCCAAGACTTGTCCCAAGTTGGACAAAACCAATTGTGATTGGTCGTCACGCACATGGTGATCAATACAAAGCAACAGATTTTGTAGTTCCAGGTCCTGGAAAAGTAACCCTTACCTATCAACCAGAAGATGGGTCAAAACCTATGGAATTTGAAGTAGCAAATTTCAAAGGATCTGGTGTTGCCATGGGAATGTATAACTTTGATGACAGCATTAAGGATTTTGCAAGAGCTTCATTTAGATATGGATTATCAAGAAATTATCCAGTTTATTTATCAACAAAAAATACAATTTTAAAAGCTTATGATGGAAGATTTAAAGACATCTTTGCAGAAATTTATGAAAATGAATTTAAGAAAGAATTTGAACAAAAAGGTTTAACATATGAACATCGATTAATCGATGACATGGTTGCCACAGCTTTGAAATGGAGCGGTGGTTACGTATGGGCTTGTAAAAATTATGACGGAGATGTACAAAGTGACACCGTTGCTCAAGGTTTTGGATCTTTAGGATTGATGACAAGTGTTTTGATGACACCAGATGGAAAAATTGTTGAATCAGAAGCAGCACATGGCACAGTTACAAGACACTACAGAAAATATCAAGCAGGTCAACCAACTTCAACTAATCCAATAGCTTCAATTTTTGCGTGGACTGGTGGATTAAAACATCGTGGAACTTTAGATAACAACAAAGAACTTATTGGTTTTGCAAATAAATTAGAACAAGCATGCATTAAAACAGTTGAATCAGGATTAATGACTAAAGATTTGGCAAGATTAATCAGTTCTGAGCAAGCTTGGGCTACAACTGAGGAGTATTTGGCTGGAATTAAGCGCCAATTAGACTCAAGCCTTTAAAGAGAAAACTTCACTTAGGTAATATTAAAAAAATATGAGTACTTGGGTTAGTGCCCTTATCGTTTTAATTTTTATCATGATTGGCGGATTTTTTGCCGCGGCTGAAATTGCATTAGTTTCTGTTAGAGAATCACAAGTAAAAAGATTAGCTGAAACAAAAGGAAGACGTGGTCGTTTACTAAAAGAACTTCATGATCATCCAAATAGATTTCTAGCTTCAGTTCAAGTGGGAGTAACTGTTGCAGGATTTATTGGTGCTGGATTTGGTGCCTCAAGTTTGACTCCAGTGTTATCTCCAATTCTAGATCAATTGTTACCAGAATCAGTTGTGTCAATTTTAGCTTTTATCTTGATAACACTATTCATTTCTTATTTTTCTTTAGTGTTGGGAGAACTTGTACCTAAACGTTTAGCTCTACAAAATTCTGAAAGTTGGGCATTAATTGCCGTTTATCCAATTGAAATTCTTGCAAGAATAAGTAGACCATTTATTTGGTTATTAAGTAATTCCACAAATTTACTTGTCAAATTACTTGGAGGAGACCCAACGGCAAGTAGACAAGAATTAAGTGGTGAAGATTTAAGAGATTTAGTAGCAGGTCATGAAGAATTAAGTGATAACGAACGAGCCTTAATTGATGATGTGTTTGAAGCTGACGATAGAGAAATAAAAGAAGTAATGACACCTAGAACTGAGGTTGAATTCTTAAATGCAGACATAACTTTAGCAGAAGCTTGTAAGAAAGTTGAAAAATTGCCCCATACAAAGTATCCAATAATTAATAAAAATGCTGATGAAATTTTAGGTTATGTTCACATTAGACAATTAATTTCAAATGATGCAAGAAATTCTTCAAAGACTTTAAAAGAAATATCATCTCCGGTTGAAGTTATTCCTGGAACCACTTCAATTTTAAATGCATTAGGGCAAATGAGAAAAAGAAATCATCACATAATGATTGTGGCTGATGAATATGGCGGCACAGCTGGAATTGTTACCTTAGAGGACTTGGTTGAAGAATTAATAGGTGACATAAGACATGAAAACGATGTGGTTAAGGAAGAAATTAATGAACTTGATTTTCATGGAGAAGTTGAAGTTGATGGTTTGATGAACTTAGATGATTTTGCAGATTTAACTCATATTCATTTACCTGAGGGTCCATATGAAACAGTTGCAGGATTTGTCATATCAAAATTGAAAACTCTTCCAATTCTAGGTAAATCTATAATTGCTGAGCAATGTAAGTTTGAAATCATTGCCATGGATGTACGTAGAATTGCAAAAGTTAAGGTAACACGTATTGAGTAAATCACTTACTGCAAAAGCAAAAATAGTTGTAGGACTTATTATTTCAAGTTTTATTTTTGTAGTAATTGGTGTAATGACTAATTTACCTCAGGGAAATATTTTTAGATTAGAAGGAAATCTTGATGCGGTGGAAGGCTCTGAATACATATTGGCAGAAGTTGTTGGTCAGTCAAATAAAGAATGTGTAGGAATTCCTCAAAGTCCAGAAGCTAATCAAGTAGTGACATGTGAAATTTATACTGCAAAATTTAAATCAAATAACAAAAGTATAAGTGAAATTGAATTTGAATTCGACTCAACAAATGCAAATTATAAATTAACGCCAGGATCTAAAGTTCAATTACTCAGAATTCCAGCAAATGAATTTGATTCAGAAGTTTTTCTTTTTATGGATGTTGATAGAACTAATTTACTTATAATTGTAGCTGCAATTTTCTCTATTGTTACTCTGGTTATTGGAAAATTAAGAGGTCTAGGCGCAATTATTGGACTAATCTCAACTTTTTTTGTTCTTTTAACTTTTCTACTTCCATCTCTTTTAGAAGGTAAAGATCCTTTAACGATTGCCGTGATTTCGTCTTCGGGTTTAGTTTTATTTCTTCTATATATTGCTCATGGAATTTCAATCAGAACTTCTGTTGCGGTACTTGGGACTTTATTTGGAATCATTCTTACGGCAATTTTATCTCTGATTGTAATTAGTTTTGGAAATTTTTCAGGAATCTCTTCTGATGATGATTTTTTACTTTCAGGAGTTACCTCAATACGACTTGATGGTTTACTTTTAGCAGGAATTATTTTTGCCTCTGTAGGAGTTTTAAATGATGTAACTGTGACCCAAGCCTCATCCGTGTGGGAAATTAAGAATTCAAATCCAAAATTATCAATATTTGATTTGTTTAGATCTGGGATGCGAATAGGAAGAGATCATATTGCTTCTACTGTTTATACCTTACTTTTTACATACACAGGTGCTGCATTACCAACATTATTATTGATATTTATTTCTGATAGACCAACTCAATTCATTTTAAGTAGTGAGGCAATTGCACAGGAAATAGTTAGGACTTTGGTTGGTTCCATAGGACTAGTTTTAGCAGTACCAATCACAACGATATTGGCAGCAATTTTGGCAGAAAAAAGTAATAATAACTTAGATCACTGAAACGATTTGGTTGTTTTTTAGATAAGATGTAAGAAACAGTTGATTTTAAAAAGTTGGTGAAAAGTGGCGAATAAGCCAAGTGTTCTATCCGGTATTCAGCCAACTGCAGATTCTTTTCATATAGGTAACTGGTTTGGTGCACTTCGCCAATGGGTGCAAATGCAAGAAACTCATAATTGTTTTTATTCAGTAGTTGATTTACATGCCATTACTGCTGAATTTGAACCTAAATTATTAAAGAAAAGAACTTTAACTTCTTTTGCCCAACTTTTAGCAGTCGGTGTGGATCCTTCTAAAAGTACAATTTTTGTTCAAAGCCAAGTTCCACAACATTCTCAACTTGCATGGGTTTTAAGTTGTTTCACAGGTTTTGGTGAAGCAAACAGAATGACTCAATTTAAAGATAAGACTCAAAAAGGCGGTAGTGAGCGATCTTCTGTTGGATTATTTACATATCCAATTTTGCAAGCAGCAGATATTTTGCTTTATCAAGCAAACCAAGTACCAGTTGGAGAAGATCAACGTCAACACTTAGAACTAACAAGAGATTTAGCAACAAGATTTAATAATCAATTTGGTCAGACTTTTACAGTGCCGGAAGCCTATATTGTTAAAGAAACCGCCAAGATTCTTGATTTACAAGATCCAACTTCTAAAATGAGTAAGTCTTCACCATCTGGTTGTATTTTTATTTTAGATGAACCAAGTGTAGTAATGAAAAAATTCAAGACTGCTGTTACTGATTCTGGTAAAGATATTAAATATGATCCAGAAAATAAGCCAGGAGTATCTAATTTAATTTCAATTATTAAATCTGTGACAAATAATAGTATTCAAGAAATAGAAGACAGTTTTGTGAATAAAGGTTATGGGGATTTAAAAACCTATGCCGGTGAAGTTGTTGTAGAAAATGTCATTAATCCTTTTAGAGAAAAAACAAATAATCTTCTAAATGATGAAAAAACTCTTAATAATTTGATGATGGAAGGTGCTCAAAAAGCAGAACTTGTTGCTGCTAAGACTTTAAAGAATGTCTATGAAAAAGTTGGGTTTTAACTAGATTTTCTTCTGGTAATTGTTCGACCTAGCCAAACTAGTGGATCATACTTTTTATCAACAACTCTTTCTTTCATTGGAATAATCGCATTATCTGTAATCTTTATGTGCTCTGGACATACTTCTGTGCAACATTTAGTGATGTTACACATTCCTAAACCATGATTTTCTTGAGATTCTTTTTTACGATCTAATTGATCTAGAGGATGCATATCTAGTTCAGCTAAACGAATAAAAAATCTTGGACCAGCAAATTTAGGCTTGTTATCTTCATGATCTCTAATAACGTGACAAACATCTTGACATAAGAAGCATTCAATACATTTTCTAAATTCTTGACTTCTTTCTACATCGACTTGTTGCATTCGATATTCACCAGGTTTCAAGTTATCTGGACCCTTAAATGCTGGAATTTCGCGAGCTTTTTGATAGTTAAACGAAACATCTGTTACTAAATCTTTTATTACTGGAAAAGTTCTTAAAGGAGTTACTGTGATCTCTTGGCCTTCTTCAAATGTGTTCATTCTGGTCATACACATCAAACTTGGTTTGCCATTAATTTCAGCGCTACATGAACCACATTTACCAGCTTTACAATTCCATCTGACAGCTAAATCTGGACTTTCAGTTGCTTGGATTCTATGAATTACGTCTAATAAAACTTCACCTTCAGCAACATCAACTTGGTAATTCTTTAATTCACCTTTTTCTTTGTTGCCACGCCAAACTCTTAATTTTGCAAGATAACCCATAATTAAGCTCCCATTCCAAGTTGAGTTAATTCTTCAGGCAACATGTATTTAGATAATTCTTCCTTTTCAAAAAGTTCTGCTAACTCTTTAGGCATTGGCACTATGGTTTCAATTCTAGTTTCAATTTTTGATCCATTCCATGAACAAATAACATGTTTTGATCTCCAGTTTTTATCCATGGTTGGAAAATCATTTCTGGTATGACCACCGCGGGATTCTTCTCTAACTAAAGCACTTTTTGCTATTGATTCACTAACTAGCAACATGTTTTGTAAATCAAGAGAAAGGTGCCAACCTGGGTTAAATTGCTTTCCACCGTCAACACCAATATTTTTAGTTTTTTGCTTTAGATTTTCAAGTTTTTCAATAGCTTCTTTCATTTCCTGACCATCGCGAATAATTCCAACAAGATCGTTCATCATTTGTTGTAACTCTTGATGCAAGGCATATGGATTTTCTTTATTGGAAGAATTCAAAGGAGCTTCAGCTACAGTTAGTGCATTTTCAAGATTTTTCTCATCAACTTTAGGTCTATTGCTTAATTTTTTAACATATTCACTTGCACCAATTCCTGCGCGACGACCAAAAACTAAAAGATCAGATAAAGAATTTCCACCTAAACGATTTGAACCATGCATTCCACCTGCAACTTCACCTGCAGCAAATAAGCCTTCAACTCCAGTTGCTGCACCTGAATCAGGATCAACTTGAATTCCACCCATTACATAATGACAAGTTGGACCAACTTCCATTGGTTGTTCGGTGATATCAACATCTGCTAATTCTTTGAATTGATGCCACATCGAAGGAAGTCTTTTTTTGATAACTTCTGGTTTTAAACGAGTTGAAACATCTAGGAAAACTCCACCATGGGGTGAGCCTCTTCCAGCTTTTACTTCTGAATTAATGGCACGAGCAACTTCATCTCTTGGTAATAATTCTGGTGGTCTTCTATTTGAATCTGGATTTTCATACCATCTGTCTGCTTCTTCTTCTGTTTCAGCATATTTATCTTTAAATACTGCAGGAATGTAATTAAACATAAATCTTTTACCTTCAGAGTTTTTCAAAACTCCACCGTCACCACGCACAGATTCTGTAACTAAAATTCCTTTAACACTTGGTGGCCAAACCATTCCAGTTGGATGAAATTGCACAAATTCCATATGCATTAAATTTCCACCGGCTTTCAAAGCAAGTGCATGTCCATCTCCGGTACCTTCCCATGAATTGGAAGTTACTTTGAAAGATTTTCCAATACCACCAGTTGCCAAAACAACTGCTGGAGCTTGAAACATTACAAATTTTCCAGATTCTCTCCAATAGCCAAGAACGCCTGTTACTTTATTATCTGTTTTTAAAATCTCGGTAATTGTTAATTCAGCAAAAACTTTAATTCTTTTTTCATAATCGCCACTTTCTTTAAAATCTTCTTGTTGGAGAGAAACAATTTTTTGTTGCAAAGTTCTAATTAATTCAAGTCCAGTTCTATCGCCAACGTGAGCAAGTCTTGGATATTCATGACCACCGAAATTCCTTTGGCTGATTTTGCCATCTTTTGTCCGATCAAATAAGGCACCATAGGTTTCTAATTCCCAAACTCGATCAGGAGATTCTTTGGCATGAAGCTCTGCCATTCTCCAATGATTTTGAAATTTTCCACCACGCATTGTGTCTCTGAAGTGAACTTTCCAGTTGTCATTTGAGTTCACATTTCCCATTGATGCAGCAATGCCACCTTCTGCCATAACAGTGTGTGCTTTGCCAAAAAGTGATTTACAAATAATTGCTGTTCTTAAACCATTTGCTCTTGCTTCAATTGCAGCACGAAGTCCAGCACCACCTGCTCCAACAATCACGACATCAAAGTCGTGACGTTCAACTTCGCTCATTTAAATTTCTCCTTTAAAAGAAATAAAAGTTAGTTATTGTTCCACTGGCAACTAAACGAACATATAGATCACAAAGAGCAACACCAATTAATGAAACCCATGCAAATTTGGCGTGATGCACATTTAATTTTGAAACTATTGTCCAGCTTTTATATCGAAGGGGATGTTTTGAAAAATGTTTTAATCTTCCACCAATTGCATGTCTACAAGAGTGGCAAGAAAGTGAATACAACCAAAGCAAAGTGGCATTTGCAACCATGACAAGTGTTCCTACACTTAAATGTCCCCAGTTACCTTGCGGATCTTTAAAAGCAATAATTGCATCATAAGTAAGAATTATGTTAAATATTAATCCGGCGAAGAAAAAATATCTGTGGGCATTTTGCAAAATTAAAGGAGATTTAGTTTCACCAGAATATGATTTGTGTGGTTCGGCAACTGCGCAAGCAGGTGGTGATTGCCAGAATGAACGGTAATAGGTTTTTCTGTAGTAATAACAAGTCAATCTAAATCCAAGTGGGAACACAAGAATTATTAGCGCAGGTGACAATATCCACCAACTACCAAATGGTTGACCTAGATGTGATGCACCTTCAACACAACTTGTTGCCAAGCAAGGTGAGTAAAAAGGTGAAATTAGTGGTTCAGTGAAATAAAACTTATTCTCAAATGCCCTAAATGTTGAATAAATAATGAATGAAACTAAAACACCAACTGTTATTGCAGGTTGTATCCACCACTTATCAATTCTTAAATGGCGATATGGAACTTGAGCTCGGGTAGGAGAACCTACACCTTTTTCCATAGAGCTAATTGCCATGAAAAAGAGTTTAGTCTTTGGATGAGGGTTTGTGCATACTCAGAAGTTATTCAAACCCTTGTGAGATGTCGCACAAAATTAGGACTTAAGAGTTATCTCTAATTTCTAAAAGTACGGCCCCGTTTGCAACAGAGGCACCAACTTCAACATTTAGTTCACTTACTACTCCAGATTTGTGGGCTGAAATTGGCTGTTCCATTTTCATAGCTTCAATGACAAATAAAAGATCACCTTCGTTAACACTTTGACCGTTAGTAACCGCAATTTTTACCAACGTTCCTTGCATTGGACTTTGAACAGCATCTGAATCAAGAGATCCAAGGTTCGTTCTTTGATGTCTTGCCACAGGTGGTTTCTTTTGTTTAACACCTCCTGAAGATAAACCATTAGGCATTGTTACTTCAATTCTTTTTCCATTTACTTCTAATACCAAAGTGGAACGATCATCAATTAAAGATGTTTTGGAATTATCAACGTAGGCAGGGATTTGATTATTAAATTCATTTTCAATCCAACTTGTGTAAACACTAAATTTTTGTAAAGGATCAACTGGCGCAAAGGCTGGATCACTAATAACAGCTTTATGAAATGGAATTGCTGTAGCAATTCCTTGGACTTCAAATTCAGTTAAAGCTCTTCTTGCTCTTTCTAATGCTTCTTGGCGAGTTGCGCCAGTAACAATTAATTTGGCTAGTAAAGAATCAAAATTTCCACCAATAATGTCACCTTGTTTAAATCCGGCATCAACTCTTACACCAGTGCCACTTGGTTCTTTCCAAACTTTCAACTGACCAGGAGCAGGTAAAAAGTTTCTACCTGGATCTTCTCCGTTTATACGAAATTCCATGCTATGGCCATTAATAATTGGATCGTGATAACCAAGTTTTTCACCCATTGCGATTCTTATTTGCTCGCGAACTAAATCTATTCCAGTAACTTCTTCTGACACTGGATGCTCAACTTGCAGTCTTGTATTTACTTCTAAGAAAGAAATTGTGCCGTCTTGACCAATTAAAAACTCACAAGTTCCTGCACCTTCATATTTTGCTTCTTTTAATATTGCTTTTGAAGAGTCATAAAGTTGTTTTCTTTGTTCGTCATTTAAAAATGGAGCAGGTGCTTCTTCAACTAGTTTTTGGTGCCTTCTTTGTAATGAGCAATCTCTTGTTGAAACTACAACTACATTTCCGTACTTATCTGCTAAGCATTGAGTTTCGACATGTCTTGGTTTATCTAAATATCTTTCAACAAAACATTCGCCTCTGCCAAATGCTGCTACTGCTTCTCTAACAGCTGATTCATAAAGTTCAACAATTTCATCTTTACTTCGAGCAACTTTTAAACCACGACCGCCACCACCAAATGCAGCTTTGATAGCAATTGGAAGTCCATGCTCTGATGCAAATTCCACCACTTCATTTGCATCTTTAACAGGATCTTTAGTTCCAGGAACTAAAGGTGCTCCTACTTTTGATGCAATGTGTCTTGCTTGGACTTTGTCTCCTAAAGCTTTAATCGCAGCAGGTGGAGGTCCAATCCAAATTAAATTCGCATCAATAACTCTTTGAGCAAACTCTGCATTTTCAGATAAAAACCCATAACCTGGATGAATTGCATCTGCTCCAGATTTTTTTGCAATTTCTAAAATTTTTGGAATAGATAAATATGTTTCACTAGCTAAATTGCCATTTAGAGCATAAGCCTCATCAGCATGCAACACATGTAATGCGTCTCGATCAGGATCTGCATAAATTGCCACACTTTTAATTCCGGCATCTTTGCAAGCTCTTGCAACTCTTACAGCAATTTCTCCACGATTTGCAATTAGAACTTTAGTTATAGGAAATTTAGGAGATTCAGTTTTTGCCATGATGTTTAACTTTATTTGATGTCCCACATTTTGGTCCAAGACAAGCCAAGTTCTTTGACCATTTCTCGAACAATTGGCAAAGATAAACCAATTACATTGCTGTGATCACCCTCGACCTTAGATATAAATGCAGCTCCTAGAGAATCAATAGTGAAGGCCCCTGCAACATTTAAAGGTTCTGTTGTTGCTACGTAGTCAATAATTTCTTCATCATCAATATTTGCAAAAAAAACTTTTGTGGAAACAACTTTTGAAATACTTTGTTTATTATCCAAGCGAATAATTGTGTGTCCAGTGTGTAAAGTTCCTGATTTTCCTCTCATATTTTTCCATCTTTGAATTGCTGATTCAGCAATTAAAGGTTTTCCATAAGACTTGTTCTCAAATTCCAGCATGGAATCAGCGGCAATTAAAATACCTTCTGCTAAGGAAACATTGTTTTCTAATACATATTTTGCTTTTGCAATTGATAGTTCTTGAACAATATTTGTTATCGATGCATCTTTTAGTGATTTCTCAATTTCTTTTTCATTAACGTCACTAGGAATAACTATTGGATTAATTTTTTGAGTTTTTAGAAGCATCAGTCTTGCTGGAGAATTAGATGCCAAAATTACCGGAAAGCTCATACTCCAGTTGTTTTAGAAAATTGCCAACCACTATCTAGTAGTGGGGAAGTTCTAAATTTTAACCTTGGATTATTCCAATTACTGATTCTAGATTTTTGTTTTAAAACATCCTCTGAAGAATTTTTCGCAGAAATTAAAGCGATTTCGATTGCATGTAATTCTTCAGCAGTTGGATTTCCTCTTACTACTTTGAAATCTAAAGGTTTACTCATAAAGGAATATTTCCGTGTTTCTTTGGAGGCATTGATTCTCTTTTTGTAATCAATTGTCTTAAGCCTCTAATTATTCGAATTCTAGTTTCACTTGGTGCAATAACTGCATCTATCCATCCACGTTCAGCTGCAACATAAGGATTATCAAAAGCTTCTTCATATTCACTAATTCGATTTTGTCTTTCTTTTATTTGATCACTTGCTGAATTTATTTCTTTTCTAAATAAAATATTTACCGCCCCTTGAGCACCCATTACTGCAACTTGAGCTGTGGGCCAAGCAAAATTTAAGTCAGCACCTAAATGTTTAGAGCCCATAACAATATATGCACCACCATAAGCTTTTCTTGTAATAACAGTTATTAATGGAACTGTTGCTTCAGCGTAAGCATAAATTAATTTTGCACCACGTCTAATTATTCCACCGTATTCTTGATCAACTCCAGGCAAAAATCCTGGAACATCAACAAAAGTAATTATGGGAATATTAAAAGCATCACATGTTCTAACAAATCTTGCGGCTTTTTCTGAAGCTTCAATATCTAAAGTTCCTGCAAATTGCATTGGTTGATTTGCCACAACTCCAACACTTTGTCCTTCAATTCTTCCAAAGCCAACCATAATGTTTGGCGCCCATCCTGAATGTATTTCAAAAAATTCATCATCGTCTAAAACATGTTTTACTAAGACATGCATGTCATATGGCTGATTTGGTGAATCAGGAACAAGTGAGTCCATCTCTAAGTCATGTTGATTAATTTCTAAATCAACTCTTGAATCAAAATGTTGCGCAGATTCCGCATTATTTGAAGGAAGAAAACTTAATAAGGTACGAACATAATCAAGGGCATCATCTTCATCACTTGCCATGTAATGAGCAACTCCAGATTTTGTAGCGTGTGCTCTTGCTCCACCTAAATCTTCAAAAGAAACTTCTTCTCCAGTAACAGTTTTTATAACATCAGGACCTGTAATAAACATGTGTGAAGTTTTATCAACCATGACCACAAAATCAGTTAAGGCTGGAGAATAAACAGCTCCACCTGCGCAGGGTCCCATAATTATTGAAATCTGAGGAACCACACCTGAAGCTTTAGTATTTCTTAAAAATATTTCTCCATACATTGCTAATGAAGCAACACCTTCTTGAATTCTTGCGCCGCCTGAATCATTTATTCCAACTATTGGTGCGCCAGTTTTTATTGCCAAATCCATTAATTTAACAATTTTTCCACCCATTGCTTCACCTAAAGATCCACCCATAGTTGTGAAGTCTTGTGAATAAACATAAATTGGTCGACCATCAATTGTTCCAAAACCAGTGATGACACCATCACCTGCTGGACGATTTTTATTCATTCCAAAATTATTTTTTTGATGTTTTACTAATTCATCAATTTCTTGGAAAGTTCCTTCATCTAAAAGAGCTGCTAATCTTTCTCGAGCACTTTTCTTACCCTTAGCGTTTTGTTTTTCTTTGGCAATTTGGGCTTGATCTTGGTGAATTTCTTTTTTTATTCCTTGAAGATTTTTTAATTTTGACGCAGTGGTGCGAGGATTTATGTTGTCGCTTGAATTATCTGCCACCTGGTCCTCACTCTATATATGTCTCTTGTCGTACGGTACTAGTGTGACAGATTTTTACGAAAACAGAGCAGGCCTAGACACTCAAGTTTTAGCGCAGGAACTCAAAAAACGAAGCAGTCTCTGGCAGGAATATGTGTTACTTGATGAAGTTGACTCCACTAATGAATTTATTAAAAAAATGGAAAAAAAAGAAGGTTTATTTGTCTTAGCTAATTTTCAAACACATGGCAAGGGAAGACAAAATCGTTCTTGGGTTGCTCCAAAAAACTCTTCGATTTTTATGTCTATTTTTTTAAAACCAACTAAGAATGGAAGACTCTCATGGATTCCACTACTAACAAGTCTTGCTTTATTTAGAAGCCTTGAATCTCTTACTACAGACAAAATAAAAATAAAATGGCCTAATGATTTGGTTCAAATAAAGAACAATGAACAATTCAAATTTTCTGGAATTTTAGTGGAAATGATAGATGAATACGCAGTAGTTGGAGTTGGAATTAATTACAATCAAAAAAATGATGAATTACCGATTAAAAACGCAACTAGTTTAAAGACAATTTTAAGTGGAGAAATAACAAAAGAAGAAATAATTGCAAGTTTTATATCAGAATTTGCTGCACTTTGGCAAGAAGAAAATCTTGCAGCAGTTTGGCCTACTAATACAAGCATCAGAGATTATAAAAAGAATTGTGTAACAATTGGTCAAGAAATAAAGGCTCAACTTTTTGATAAAGATATTATTCAAGGAAAAGCTGTAGATGTGTTGGAAACTGGGGAATTAAAAGTAGAAACAGGTTCCAAAACTGTTAATTTATCCTCGGCAGATATTACTTTGTCACACTGATATGAACAATTATTCGCCAAAAGTAGCTGCATTGAATTCAGTGGAATTCTTTAAATATTACGAGATATATTTACAACAATTAAATATTAGTTACGAAATTATTAATAAAATTGATAATAAATTCGATTTTTTAATTTCCTCTCAAGCAATAAAACTTGATAAAATTGATTTAAATTTTAAAGAGGAAAGTTCAGGATTTGTAGTAACTGTTGCAAGATCTAAGCAAGGTCAAATTGTGGTCTATCCAGTTGCAAGTTTCATCGAACATGAAGTCATAACTCCTGCAATTAATTTAAGTGATACAAAAGCTTCAAGTTTACAATCAGAAGCAATTAAATTAGCTTCAAAAATTAATTTAGAAGGCGCTATCGAAGTAGTTTTTTCTAATACAACAAATGAGTTATGTAAAATTAATTCATTACCAACTTTTTTAAGTTTATGGACATTAGATGGCGCTAATACTTCAATATTTGAAAATCACATAAGGGGATTACTCAATTTGCCTTTAGGAAGCCCTAAATTACTTGATGAAAAAGTTGTGACTGTAAATGTAATTGGTGGAAATTATTCAGATATGTATAGACCGTTTTTACACATAATGGCAAGAGATCCAGAGTTAAAGGTTCATTTGTATCAAAAAGAAATGAAATTTAATGAAGTCATTGGACATGTGAGTTTAAAAGGAAAAATCACAAAAGATTTACTTGAAAGAACCCACCATGCGGCCGATTATTTGAACGGCAAAATTACTGAATAATTATTCACTTTCAAATACAGGAATTTTAGATCCTTCTTGTAAAGCTTTGAAAACTTCTTGAGCATTATCAGTTAGTTTTCTTACTGAACCTAAGTCTCCAACATTTCCACCTGATTTATTTGGAAGCGTTTGAGATTCAATTCCACCACTTCTTAGAGCAAAAGCAAGAGGAATTAAATCAAAAGGTCCAACTCCTTGATTAACAGAAATTGCATTGGCAAGTGCAGAAACTGTTTGAGGTGCTCTTATTGGATTTAACAAAGTAAATGGCGATAGAGATTTTTTCATTATTTGTTTTACAACTTCTTGTTGTCTTTCGGTTCGTCCAATATCACCTTTGGGATCTGCATAGCGCATTCGAGCATAAGCAAGGGCTGTTAAACCATCTACGGTTTGACAACCTTGTTTTATATATAGGCCCGATTTTTTATCTTCAAAATCTTGGCTTGGACAAACTGTTATGCCATTAAAACTGTTTACAACATTTACCAATCCAGCAAAACCAATTTCTGCATAGTTATCCATTTGCACGCCAACCAAATTTTCGACAGTATTCAATGAAAGACTTGGTCCACCAAATGCATAAGCAGCATTTATTTTATTTTTCTTTTCACCAGTTTCTCCATGAGCAGGAATTGTTACTAATAAGTCTCTGGGAATACTTGTAAGTTGAAGTGGTGTGCCAATTTTTGGAACACTCATGATTAAAATCGTGTCGCTTCTTTGTCCTTCAAATTTTCCAAGTGGAGCACCCTCTAATACAGGATTATCAATATCGTCTCTGGAATCACTTCCAATTAATAACCAAGTTCTTCCTGGTGATTTTGGAATTGCTGTTTCATTTCTGACAAGTTCGATCTTGTTTAGTTGAAATAAAGCTACTAAAAGAAGAAAGATAAACCAGACACCTAATGAAGCAAGAAGTATTAGAAAGATTTTTGGTTTAGAGATATTGGTTGGTTTTCGACCGGATTTTTGCTTTGACGTTGAAGAATCCTGATACCAATCCTCAGGTAAACCTTTTTTGTTATCCACGCAGACAATCGTATGATTAAGTAACAACATTTTTATTTATATTCGACTAGCGTTGCTATATAGATTTAAGAAAAAGGTGGGATATCTATATGAAACCTGCGGTTTCGGTGATAATTCCAGTCCTTAATGAAGAACGACTTTTGTATCAAGCCGTAAGTGCCATTTTGAATCAAAATTATGAGTCTGAATTTGAAGTTATCTTGGCATTGGGACCTTCAAGGGATAATACAAACGATGTTGCAAAAGATTTGGCTAAAGATTCACGAGTTAAATTAATAAATAATCCTTCAGGGAAAACCGCGTCTGCTTTAAATGAAGCAATTAAGACTTCAAAGTTTGACATTATTGTTCGTTTAGATGGACATGCCATCGTTGATAAAAATTATTTAGAAAACGCAGTTTCAACACTTTTGGAAACTCAAGCAGATAATGTCGGAGGCTTAATGCAAGCAGAGGGTATTTCAAATTTTGAAAAATCTGTAGCAGCAGCGATGACTTCTAAATTTGGAGTAGGTAATGCACCATTTCATGTTGGCGGAACTGCTGGAGAAGTCGACACAGTTTATTTAGGAACTTTTAGAAAAAGTGCATTGGAAAGAGTTGGATATTTTGACGAATCATTTGTTAGAGCTCAAGATTGGGAATTAAATTATCGAATAAGAAAAACTGGTGGAAAAATTTGGTTTAATCCAAAATTAGTAGTTAGTTACAGGCCACGTCCAAACATAAAAGCTTTAGCCAAACAATATTTTGAATATGGGCAATGGAGAAAACAGGTTACTAAAAAATATCCTGAGACTATTTCATTGCGTTATCTAGCACCTCCTATAACAGTTGCTGGTTTAGTAACGGGATTAATTTTAATTCTGTTAAATATTTTTACAAAAAATAATTTCTTTAATATAGGTTGGCTTGCAATATTTAGCTACCTTGCGGTTTTAATTCTTGGATTTATTTCTATAAAAGGAAAAATAAGTCTAAAAAGTCGATTACTTTTATTTCTAGTTTTACCTACAATGCATTTATCGTGGGGCGTTGGTTTCTTAAAACCAACTAAGCGCCTGTAATCTTGGATATAACGCGATCACACTGATAAGCGTGGAGGAGAACGAACCCTTTGGGTAAGTTTGGCGCTTTGCGGATTTTGATTTATCGAGATTTACAAATTAGATATGCCGGAACATGGCTTGGATATTTGTGGACTCTTTTAGATCCTTTAGCAATGGCATTTATTTACTGGTTAGTTTTTACTCAAATAGTTGGTGCAAAAAATATTGGTGAACAACCTTATATTTTATTTTTACTAACTGGAATACTTTCCTGGACCTGGTTTAACGGTTCTGTTACAGATTCAGCAAGATCTTTAGTTGTAGAAAGTAAAATGGTTAGATCAATTGCCATACCTAGATATCTTTGGGTAATTAAATGTATTGGTGCTAAAGGAACTGAATTTCTTTTAGCATTTCCTATTTTAATTATTATTACCTTGATTACTCAACAAAATGTAAATCTTCAAATATTTTGGATTATTTTAGCTATCGTTTTACAATTTTTATTGCTTTCAGGTATCGGTCTAATCTTGGCTCCTTTAACGGTGTTAGCAAGAGATACTTCTAATTTGTTAAGAATTTTATTGCGAATGATGTTTTATTTAACACCTATTATTTATGGAATTTCTGATATTCCAGAAAAATATCAAATTTTGTCATATTTCAATCCCATGACCGGAATTATTTCCATGTATCGTGCTGGATTTTGGACTGAACCAAATTTAATTACTGCAGTTATTTTTTCAACCATAATTTCTCTATCAATATTTATAATCGGAGTAGTTTTCTTTAAACGCATTGAACGCACAGTTCTGAAGGAGGTGTAAATGAGTATCGTAATTGATGTTAATAATGTGGGAATAAGTTTTAAAAGAAATAGAAAAAGAAACTTTTCAGTTCGTGAATTATTACTGCAACAAAAAAACACTTCTCCAAAGGGAGATTTTTGGGCTTTAAGAAATATCAATTTTCAAATAAATGAAGGTGAAGCCGTTGGCTTAATGGGAGCAAATGGTCAAGGAAAAAGTACTTTATTAAGAATCATTGCGGGTGTACTTATTCCTGATGAAGGAACTGCCAAAGTTATTGGTGGAGTTGCACCATTAATTGAATTAACTGGGGGACTAAAAAGTGATTTAACCGCAAGAGACAATATCTATTTGGTTGCAGGATTACATGGTTTATCAAGAGCTGAAGTCAAGAAAAGATTTAACAATATTGTGGAATTTGCTGAAATTGGTGATTTTTTAGATACTCCTGTACGACATTTTTCTAGTGGCATGAAAATTAGACTTGGATTTTCAATTGTGACTTCAATTGATGAACCGATAATTTTAGTAGATGAAGCACTTGCAGTAGGCGATGCTGCATTCAAAGAAAAGTGCTACATAAGAATGAAAGATTTATTAAATCAAGGTAAAACTTTATTTTTGGTTTCTCACAAAGAAAAAGATTTGAAAGAGTTTTGTACTCGTGGAATTTACTTAAGAAAAGGAACACTTGCAGTAGATGGAACACTCAGTGAAGCTTTAAACGCTTATCATCAAGATTCTGGAGTTTTTGATGACTAGATATTCAATTAAGAAAATTAAATCAATTGGTCAACCAACCGAAGTTATGAATAGACGAGTAGCAGAACATTGGTCTGGACCTATGTATATGAGAAGAATTTCCCCTTATTTAACAAAAATACTTTTGACACTTAATTTCAGTCCCACCTTTGTTACTTGGTTAATGGTCATTTCAGGTTGGCTTGCTGCTGCATCTTTATTAATACCTGGAAGAAATGGAGTAATTCTTGCTTTAATTTTTGCCCAAATTCAAATGCTTTTTGATTGTTGCGATGGTGAAATGGCAAGAGTTTTAAAGAGATTTAATCCTGCAGGAATTTTCATAGATCGTTTTGGTCATTATTCAACAGAAGCTTTAATTGCAATAGCTTTTGGAATCAGAGTTGCAACTCAAAATGATTCAACAGGATTAGAAATAATTTATGGTTTAGTTCTAGCTCTTTTAATTACCTTTAATAAAGTTTTTAACGATATGGTCCATGTGGCTAGAAGTTTTGCGAATTTGAGTAAATTATCTGAAAATAAAAAAGTTGCAGTTCCTAGAAATAAAATTTTAGCTTTTTTAAGATCTTTGTTTAATTTCTTTCCAATTCATCGAATTTTTCATTCCATGGAATTATCATTCATTATTTTTATTTCTTGGCTATTTTCCATAGAAGCGCAAATGTTACAAATAATTACTCTGGCAGCAGCGATAACTGTGGTTGGACATCTTGTAGCAATTCTTTCTTCCTCCAGACTTCGTGGCTAGAACATGAGTGATTTAAGCCCAAATTTTGGGTGTGTAGTTTTAACCCAAGGCAAAAGACCTGATCAATTAGAAAAAGCGGTAAATTCATTACTTTCGCAAGTTAATGTAAAAGTCGATGTAGTTGTTGTTGGAAATGGTTGGAAACCTGAGAATTTGCCACATAATGTTAAATCAGTTCATATCTCAGAAAATTTAGGGATTCCAGCTGGGAGAAATGCAGGAATTAATTCGGTAACCGGTGATTTACTTTTCTTTTTAGATGATGATGTTTATTTACAAGATTTGCACACTTTAGAAAAAATTTATCAAGAATTTGTAAGTAGGCCTAAAGTTGCTTTAATTCAACCTCAACCAAAAGACCCAAATGGTTTAAATACTCCTAGAAGATGGATTCCAAGAATTAATACAAAAAATCCAGATAGATCTTCACATATTTTTTCTTTATGGGAAGGTGCGACAACTGTTAGAAGAGATGTTTTACAAAAAGTAGGACTTTGGCCTTATGAATATTTTTATGGACATGAAGGGGTTGATTTAGTTTGGCGAATTTGGGATTTAGGTTTTAAATGTTGGTATAGCGGACATATTGTCGTAAGTCATCCTGCAGTTGAACCTGAAAAAAGACACAAAATTTATTATCAATATCAGGCAAGAAACAGAGTCTTGTTAGCAAGAAGAAATTTACCTGATGTTATTGCCAAAATTTATTTATTTAATTGGAAAATTATTTCTTTATTCAGACTTAAAGGAAATAAAGAAGCTATTTCGGAATTCAAAAATGGATGGGAAGATGGAAAGGTTCTAGATATCTTTGCAACTAAAAAATTATCTTGGAAAACGATTCTTAAAATGACTTTTTATTTACGTCCCCCAATTATTTAGGGAATTGGGCAAAACAAACCACTTGTTGGTGCAGAAACTGCACTTGGAGTTGGTTCTGGGGTAGCTATTGGTTCATTAGTTGGAGTTGAAACAGTCACTTCTTCAGTTGGTGCAGACCAAGTTTGTGGCGCATTGTTTCCAAGAATTACTGCTACATCTGAACCTTGTAATTCAGAATCTTCAGAAATATTTGTAATTCCCAATAATTTAGCGACTAATTGAGCTTTCAAATTATTTCCTGGAGTGTGAACTATTAAAGATTCAGCTGTGTCTTTATTTGGAGCATTTCCAACTTCTGCAATATTTACGCCTTGAGTTTTTAAGAATTCACCTGTTGCTGCAGCAAAACCTGCTCTTCTGGTGCCATTCAAAATCACAACAGATACATCTCCTGGTTTAACCACAATGGTTTCAACACTTTCTGCAGTTTGTTCAGGAGTTGGTTCAGTTGTGGCATTTGGATTTGGGGGCCAACCAGTGTCATTAATAATTGCGCTCCAAATTTCATTTGCAGCATCTGTCCATTGCACGTGATTTCCATCAGGTGTTCCAACATAAGGAACTGTTAAAAATGAAACATTCTTTGAACCTAATGAAGATAAACTTGTCGTTAAGGTTAGTAATGAATCTAAATCAGCTAATCCTGGGTCCATTTGCAAAGTTGAAGTTGCCGCATTTAGAACTCTATAAAGTTGTGGAGCATCAGTAACTAAATTCTTTTCTGTAATTTGATCTATTGTTATTGAAATTATTTCTTGTTGTCTTTCAATTCTTTTTAAATCACTGCCATCAGCTAATGTATAGCGAGCACGCATTAAACCTAAAGTACTTTTACCATCTAAAACTTGAACTCCTGCAGGTAAATTAATTCCTGCTCCATTTTCAACTGGTTCATTTATAGGTTCTGTTAAGCAAACTTTTATTCCACCTAAGGCATCCACGATGCTAGAAAAACCAACGAAATCAACTATGACTGCATGATTAATTGTGATACCAGTTAGCGTTTCAACAGTTTTTATTGTGCAAGCAGGTCCAGCAGTTGAAAAAGCTGAATTAAATAATCCAGTTGTTTCAGAAGTTGTAGTGCCATCTGTTTTAGTGCATGCAGGAATTGCTACAACAGAATCTCTAGGAATACTTACAACAATTGCACTCTTTCTATCTCCAGATAGATGAACAAGCATTGTGGTGTCACTTCTTCCTTCACCTCCTAATTCAGTTTCATCACCAAAACCACCACCTTGTCCAGTTCTAGTGTCTGTTCCCATTAACAAAATATTTAATGGACCTTTTTCAGAAACTGGTTTTGGAGAAGCGATAACTTCTAAAGCTTTAATATTGTCTGCTAAATTTCTGGCCGCAAAACCTAAAATTCCTGCCACAGTAGCAATGATCAGAATTACCCCAGAGGCAATTGCGGTCAATCTACGCAATTTGCTCTTAAATACTTGGCCAGGCTCTATTGTCATATCCCCACTTTAGGAAAGAATTCGCTAATTAACCCTATGTTTTCTGAAACATTACCCATAAATAGGCGAGTTGGGTCTTTCGGAGTAAGAGGTTTGCGCTTATGGTTTGAAGTATGACAAACAAATTCAAAGCTTTTGCCTTCCTTACTTCACTCACATTTGTACTTTCTGCCTGTGCTGGATCAACAGAAACAGCAACAGAAGCAACTCCAGAACCAAGTGAAACAGTTAAAACTGGTATTAGTCCAATCTCAGGCCTTCCTGGTGGAGAAGGTGGACCAATTGTCGTTGTAAAAATTGACAACGTAAATCCTGCAAGACCTCAATGGGGAATTTCTGCAGCAGACATGATTTTTGTTGAAGAAGTAGAAGCTGGCTTAACAAGAATTGCAGCAGTTTATAACTCA
The DNA here is from genome assembly GCA_041170365.1 of Actinomycetota bacterium. Taxonomy (GTDB): domain Bacteria; phylum Actinomycetota; class Actinomycetes; order S36-B12; family UBA5976; genus ATZT02. The sequence continues at coordinate 7,199 of JBEAYY010000026.1, read as the reverse complement.
AGTATGCCAACCAAAGTTGGTCCAGTCAGATCTGCACGTATTTCTGATTTAGAAATCATGGAACAATTTGGCACACCTGCCTTTGCATTTAGTGGTGCTCAACAAAAATTCTTACCGCTCATCGATCAAGCAAACTTAGTAAATGCAAGTCATGGTTTAAATGGAAAGCTTTACACCAGACAAACAGATAAAAATGCACCACATAATTTAACTGTTGATTTGAATGCCTTGACTAATACTTTGACAGGTATGAGTGGTGCTAAAGATATGGGCTGGACATTTTCAGACGTTGCAGCAACTGGTGGAACTCAAACAACTTCATTTTCAGCGAAATGGCCAGCTTCAAGAGTTGGTGCTGAATGGGATGCCACAAATAATGCTTGGGTAGTTGCATTAGATGGAACACCTGCATCAGATGCGGTAACTAACCAACCTTTGTTTGCTAAAAACATTATTGTGCAATTTGTTGATCAATTAGCAGATTCTGGTTTCCAAGATAAAAATGGAAATAAAACTCCATTGATTCAAACTGTTGGTTCAGGTGAAGCAATAGTGATGAGAGATGGACAAAGATTCGAAGCTACTTGGTCAAGAGCTATGGCAACAGATCCAACCACTTACACAGTTGGAGCAACACCATATGTTTTTGCTCCAGGTCAAACTTGGGTTTTGTTTGTGCCTAAAACTTATCCAGTTACTTTTGATCCAGAAACATCACCAACACCTGGTTCTTAAAGTAATTTAAGTTTTATTTATTTTTATAAATAAAAGGTGGATGAAGTCTTGTGACTGAAGCAATATTGTTGGTAGGCGGATACGGCACAAGATTAAAACCTTTAACAATTCATACTCCAAAACCGATGCTAAAAGTTGCAGGTTTTCCTGTGACTCAACATCAAATATCTAAAGCTAAAAATGCAGGTATTGATCACATCGTATTAGGAACTGCCTTTAAGGCAGAAGTCTTCAAAACCTATCTTGGAGATGGATCTTTCATGGGCGTAAAACTTGATTATGCCTATGAACCAGTGCAGTTAGGCACAGGTGGAGGAATAAGAAATGCAAGTCAATTTTTAACCTGTGGACCAGAAGATCCTGTTGTTATTTTCAACGGAGATGTTTTAACTGGGGTTGATATAAAAAATGTTTTAAAGATTTGGAAAGAAAGTAATGCAGATGTGGCTCTATATTTAACAAAAGTAAAAAATCCCAAAGCATACGGCTTAGTTCCTACTGATAATAAAGGTAATGTTTTGGCATTTTTAGAAAAACCTGAAAAAGAAGAAGATATTGTTACTGATCAAATAAATGCTGGAATGTATGTATTTAAGAGAAAAATAATCGACACAATACCTACCGAAAAAGTAGTTTCGGTTGAAAGAGAAGTATTTCCAAATTTATTAAAAAATAATTACAAAGTTATTGGTGTGGTTGATGAAAGTTATTGGTTGGATTTAGGTACCCCACAAGCTTTTATAAAAGGATCTAGTGACTTAGTAACTGGAGAAATAGATACTGGATTAGTTAAAAATAAATCTTCGAAATTAATTGGAGAAAATGCAAAGATAAATGAAAATGTTGAAATATTAAATGGTTCTTATATCGGAAATAATTCCGATATAGGCCAAAATTCAAAATTAGATAATTGTGTAATTGGGGAAAATGTTTTAATAGGTAAAAATTGTGTTATAACTTCAAGCATTATTGCTTCTGGATCAAAAATTGGTGATGATTGTAAAATTTTTGATTCAGTAATTGCAGACAATGTTGAGATAGGTAATGGTTCAAGTTGTAAAAATGATTCAAGGATTTGGCCAGATCAAAAATTAGAACAGATTCATCTAGACAAAATGACGATTCCAGAAAACCCTGATTGGCAGAATTAACTAGTTTTATTGTCCCAGGAAACGGACATTTAGGCTAAAAATAAAGAAATATGTAAAAAAGTATTCAAAAATACTTGACCTACCCCTAATTACAAGCGTGTAATTCTCTCAGGTAGTTTCTTTATAGCCACCGGGTCAACAACTCGGTGCCAAATATATGGGGGTTATTAATTGTCCGACTTCACGGGCTTACGTTTGGTTGAAAACGAAGATGCACCAGGCTGGCAAGAAAAAGCACTTTGTGCTCAAACAGACCCAGAAGCCTTTTTCCCTGAGAAGGGCGGATCGACAAGAGAAGCAAAGAGGGTTTGCGGATCTTGCGAAGTTAGAGCTGAATGTTTGGAATACGCATTAGAAAATGATGAACGTTTCGGAATATGGGGTGGACTTTCCGAAAGAGAACGTCGTCGTATGCGTCGTTCCCAAGCTGTATAAATCACTTAAATATTCAGCAATAACAAAGGTATATATAAGTATCAGGCGCGTCTTCGCGTCACTTTAGTAACAAATTTACTAGTTTATTTCTCATGGCATATTTAAGAAAGTGCACGAGATTATCCTGCGGCAAAATTGCTGTAGCAACACTTACCTACGTATATGCCGATTCCACAGCAGTGCTTGGCCCTTTAGCCACAGTTCCAGAACCACATTGTTATGACCTTTGCGAAATTCATGCCCGAAAATTAACTGCCCCACGTGGTTGGGAAATTGTCAGATTAGAAACAGAACCAGAAGAACAAATTCCGTCCCCAGATGATTTATTGGCACTTGCAAATGCAGTAAGAGAAGCTGCGAAACCACAACCTAATGTGTGGCAAGAGCCTAGTTTTGCGCAAGATTATGCCAAAAGAGCACATTTAAAAATTGTGCGAGACGAAAACTAAAAGTAAGCATTAAGTTAAACCATTTACTGGGCTAGTCTTTAATCCTGATGAGTGCACCCGTAACTGAACATTCTTTAAAAACTCTAATTAAAGCCTATGACGTTAGAGGAATCGTTCCTGATCAATTAGATGAAAATTTGGCATATCTCATCGGTCAAGCTTTTGTTGAAGTGTTGAAAATCAGAAAAGAAGACGGGGGAAATAATCAAGTTGTTATTGCTCATGACATGAGACCAAGCGGGCCTAAATTGGTTGATGCTTTTGCTCGCGGCGTTATGAAGCAAGGAGTAGATGTAATTCTTATGGGCCTTGCCTCAACGGATGGACTTTATTTTGCTTCAGGATTTTTAAATGTGGCAGGAGCAATGTTTACCGCGAGCCATAATCCAGCTGAATACAACGGAATTAAATTAGCAAGACCAGGAGCACGACCTGTAGGACAAGATTCTGGTTTAAAAGAGATTACTCAAATGCTTTTGACAGGAATAAAAAAATACGAAGGATCTGAAGGAAAAAGTCAAACCAAAGATTTAAATCAAGATTATGTCAAATTCATTCATTCATTAGTAAATATTAAAAATTCAAGAAAATTAAAAATAGTTATCGATGCAGGAAATGGCATGGGTGGTTTTATTGTTCCTAAAGTATTTGAAAATACTAACTTTGAAATAATTCCCATGTATTTTGAATTAGATGGTACTTTTCCAAATCATGAAGCAAATCCAATAGAACCTAAAAATTTAATTGACTTGCAAAAAAGAGTAATACTTGAAAAAGCAGATATTGGAATTGCTTTTGATGGGGATGCAGATAGAGCATTTTTCATTGATGAACTTGGCCAAAGCATTACCCCAAGTGTTATTACAGCTTTAATTGCTAAAAGAGAATTAGCTCGAGAAAAAGGCTCTACAATTATTCATAATTTAATTACTTCAAGAAGTGTTGCAGAAGTCGTGAAGGAAAACGGCGGTAAAGCTAAAAAAACCAGGGTGGGACACTCTTTTATTAAAGAAGTAATGAAAGAAACTAATGCAATTTTTGGTGGAGAACATTCAGGCCATTTTTATTTCAGAGATTTCTGGTTTGCTGACAGTGGGATGTTGGCAGCATTACATGTTTTAGCAGCTTTAGGTGAAACTAAAGATGGAACAAGTTTTTCTTCTCTCTTAAAAGAATTTGATAGATATGTGGCAAGTGGTGAAATAAATACCAAAGTAAGTGATGTTTTGGAAACCTCAAAAAAGGTAAAAGAATATTTTATGAATCAAAAAGATGTCCAAATTGATGATCTCGATGGCTTAACGTTTAGTACCGACCAATGGTGGGTCAACATTCGCCCAAGCAATACAGAGCCTTTATTGCGTCTTAATGCTGAGGCTAAAGAGCGTGCAACAATGGAAAAAGTAAGAGATGAAGTTCTTAGCATTATTCGAAAGGATGCTAGATGAGTTCAGTAATAAAACCTGAATTGTTAGAAATTCTTGCTTGTCCTTGCGACAAACATGCAGATGTCGAAGTTTCAAATGATGATACAAAAATAGTTTGCACTAAATGCGAAACCACTTTTCCAATAAAAGATGGAATTCCGGTGATGCTTTTAGATGAAGCAACTCCTGGTCCTCGTGGCATTGGTGGATAAAACTTTTTCAAATGAATAACAACGTTCTAGTTGTTAAAGGTTCTTTAAAAGATTATCTTTGGGGACAAGTTAACGGCTTAAGTAAGTGGTCATCAAATACTGATAAACCCCAAGCCGAACTTTGGTTTGGAGATCACGAATCTAGTCCATCGTTATTGGTTGAAAATAATAAAATTATAAACTCTAGATCTAACTTTCCACTTTTAGTAAAAATTCTTTGTGCAGCAGAGCCGTTGTCTATTCAGGTACATCCTGATAAAGAAACTGCACAAGAAAAATTTTCAGAATATGCACTATCTGACGCACATGGAAAAGATGAAATGCTTTTTGCTCTTGAACATTTTTTGGCTTATGCAGGTGTTAGAAATAGTAAAAAAGTTCAAGATATATTTAAGATATTGGCAAATGATGCTAAAAATAAATCACTCAATCCATTAATTGAACATTCTAGTTTTAAAAAATCTGCTGAAATAATTTTTAATCTAGAAAATGAGGTAATAAAAAATGCAATTAAAACGCTGCAATCAAATTTATCTAGCTTAAATATTTCATTAACTGAACAAAAGGCACTGACAAAAATTATCAACAAATATCCAGATGATCCTGGAGTTTTGATTTGCTTATTAATGCAGTTTCATGAATTAAAAAAAGGTGATGCCATACATGTAAAACCAGGTACACCACATTCTTATATTTCTGGACTTGCTGTAGAAGTAATGACTAGTTCAGATAATGTCTTAAGAATGGGTTTAACGAATAAGCCAATAAAAATTCAAGAAGCACTTGAACTTATAATTGAACATGAAGTTCAAGTTTTAAGTCTTCCAACAAATGATGGAATCCATGTTTATAAGCCTGAAGCCAATTTTGAATTAATCGCTCTAGATAATGCTAAAAAAACTGAAATTAATTCGAGCTATTCCTGTGTTTTAAATATTGACGGAAAAACGAAATTAAAAGTAGATTCAAAGGAAATTGAATTACAGATGGGCCAAGCAGCATTAATATTGATGAAAACATTCGATATTGAGGTAAATGGTCACGCCTTTGTTGCAAGAACCATTTAATCTGGCAGAATTAGACAAAAGTTTAATAATCTATAAATATTGGGAGCAAAATTAAAGTGACTGATTTTTCATTTAAGGCAGATAAATTAGGAAATATTGATTTTAAAGTTAAAGATTTATCATTAGCAGATTTTGGAAGAAAAGAAATTGAATTAGCTGAACACGAAATGCCAGGCTTGATGGCGATGAGAAAAGAGTTTGGTGCAAAAAAACCTTTGAAGGGTGCAAGAATTACAGGCTCATTACACATGACAATTCAAACTGCGGTTTTGATTGAAACATTGGTGGAATTAGGAGCTGAAGTTCGCTGGGCATCTTGCAATATTTTCTCAACTCAAGATCATGCAGCAGCCGCAGTTGTTGTTGGTCCAAATGGCACGAAAGAAAATCCACAAGGTGTTCCTGTGTTTGCTTGGAAAGGTGAAACTTTAGAAGAGTACTGGTGGTGCACAGAACAAATCTTGCGTTGGACAGATGGGGAAGGTCCAAACATGATTTTGGATGATGGTGGAGATGCAACATTATTGGTTCACAAAGGTGTTGAATTTGAAAAATCAGGAGAAGAACCACAACCAGAAAAAGCAGATAGTGAAGAATTTTCTGTTGTTTTAAAACTTATTCAAAAAACTTTAAAAGAAAATTCAAGACTTTGGACAGATATTGCAAACAATATAAAAGGTGTAACAGAAGAAACTACAACTGGTGTGCATCGCTTATATGAAATGTTTAAATCAAAACAATTGTTGTTTCCTGCAATTAACGTAAATGATGCTGTAACAAAAAGTAAATTTGATAATAAATATGGAACACGTCATTCTTTGATCGATGGCATCAATAGAGCAACAGATGTATTAATCGGTGGAAAAGTTGCAGTTGTTTGCGGCTATGGAGATGTCGGTAAAGGCACCGCAGAATCTCTTCGTGGACAAGGTGCAAGAGTAATAATTACTGAAATAGATCCAATCTGTGCACTTCAAGCTGCGATGGATGGTTATGAAGTAAATACATTAGAAAATGTTTTGCCAACCGCTGACATCATTATCACTGCAACAGGTTGCGTAAATGTGATAACTGTTGATCACATGACCAAAATGAAAGATAAAGCAATCGTAGGAAATATTGGTCACTTTGATAATGAAATTGATATGGCAGGACTTAGCAATAATAAATCTGCCAAAAGAGTTAACATCAAGCCTCAAGTAGATGAATGGGTTTTTGATAACGGTCGTTCGATTATTGTTTTAAGCGAAGGAAGACTACTAAATCTTGGCAATGCTACGGGCCATCCTTCATTTGTGATGAGTAATTCATTTACAAATCAAGTATTAGCCCAAATTGAATTATTTACCAAAACTAATGAATATCCAGTTGGGGTTTACACCTTGCCAAAAGAGTTAGACGAAAAAGTAGCAAGATTACATCTTGATGCCTTGGGTGCAAAATTAACTAAATTAACAAAACATCAGGCAGATTATTTAGGCGTTAGCGAAAATGGCCCATATAAGCCAGATCATTACCGCTACTAATTTTTTGCTTGATTTAATTGATTAGCTAAGTTTTCTTTTCTAATTCTTAAATCTGTGTAAAGAAAAACAGTGAATGCTGCCATGAAAGGTAACATCACGGTATAACCAAATATAGAACCAAGTGAATTAAAAAATACTGAAGTTGTATTTGGATTTTCAAGATTTCCTACTGAGGCAAATAAAGTAAATGGTGTGGC
>JBEAYY010000025.1:0-2603 GCA_041170365.1 Actinomycetota bacterium | reverse complement strand
TAATACAAATTACAAAAGCATTTGGAGAATATTTTTTAATTCCTTCGCCAACTTGTTTCATTACTTTTGCATTAATTCCTAAAAGATCATCTCTGCTCATTCCTTCTTTTCTTGGAACGCCTGCAGTTACAATAATTACATCTGAATTTGCAATATCAGCATAGCTTGTTGTCCCTTTTAGATTTGCATTAAAACGTTCAACAGCTCCTGACTGAGCGATGTCTAAAGATTTTCCATCGGGCAATCCTGCGGCAATATCAAAAATAACTACATCTCCTAATTCTTTTAAGGAAACTAAATGTGCTAAAGTTCCACCGATTTGTCCTGATCCTATAAGTGATATTTTTTTTCTCATATTATTAATTCATTGTTGGCATTGTGAAATTTGAAGTTGCTTTTATACCAGAAGGCCATCTTGAAGTAATAGTTTTTAATTTAGTGTAAAATCTAACTCCTTCCATTCCATGAACGTGTTGATCACCAAATAAAGACCTTTTCCAGCCACCAAAACTATGAAAAGCCATTGGTACGGGAATTGGAATATTTATACCTACCATTCCAACTTTTATATGACTTGAAAACGTTCTTGCGCTATCTCCATCTCTTGTAAAGATGCTTACTCCATTACCAAATTCATGTTTGTTAATTAAGTCTACAGCTTCATTAAAATTTTTTGCTCTTACAACTGAAAGGACTGGTCCAAATATTTCTTCTTTATAAATTCTCATATTTTCTTTTACATGATCAAATAAGCAACCTCCCAAATAAAAACCTTTTTCATATCCTTGAGGTTTTTTAATCTTTCTTCCATCCACAACTAATTTAGCACCTTCTTTAACTCCAATATCTATATAGCTCGTAACTTTTTCTAAATGTTGAGCCGTAACTAATGGTCCCATATCCATTCCCTTATCAAGTCCAGGACCTACTCTTAAATTATTAACTTCTTTTGTAAGTTTGTTTACTAACTCATCTCCAATATTTCCAACTGCAACTGCCACGGATTGAGCCATACATCTCTCACCTGCTGAGCCATACGCGGCGCCCATAAGCCCTGCAACAGCTTGGTCTAAATCTGCATCTGGCATTACTACGCAGTGATTTTTAGCGCCTCCTAATGCTTGAACTCTTTTTTCAAATTTTGCTGCGTTCTCATAAATATATTTAGCTATAGGAGTTGATCCTACAAAACTAATTGCGCTAACATTTGGATTTGAAAGTAATGCATCTACAGATTCTTTATCTCCATTTACAACATTAAAAACTCCATCTGGTAAGCCTGCTTCTTTTAATAATTCTGCTAATCTTAAAGGACAACTTGGATCTTTTTCAGATGGTTTTAAAATAAAAGTATTGCCGCATGCTATCGCTAACGGAAACATCCACATTGGAACCATTGCTGGGAAATTAAAAGGAGTAATTCCAGCGCAAACTCCTAGTGGTTGTCTTATTGACCAACTGTCAACATTAGTTCCAACATTTTCTGTAAACTCACCTTTTAATAAGTGTGGTATCCCACATGCAAACTCAACAACTTCTAGACCTCTTGTTAGAGATCCTTTAGCATCATCATAAACTTTACCATGTTCTGAAACGATTATTTTTGTAAGTTCATCTGAATTTTTTTCTATTAATTCTTTAAATTTAAATAAAATCCTTGCTCTTTGTAACGGCGGAACTTGCGACCATGTTACAAATGCTTTGCTAGCAATCTCAACTGCATCATCTACGTCTTTTTTTGTAGCAAGATTTACTTTTGCAGAAATTTCTCCTGTGGCCGGATTAAAAACATCAGAAGTTTTTTTTGAGGATCCAGAAAAAGATTTACCGTTAACAAAATGTTCTATTGTTTTCATTTGAATTAATGAGAAAATATAGGGACAGAATTAAGCTGTCAAATAGTGAAGTAAAAAATTATAGATCTTTACTGTGTTGAACTAACATCTTTTTTATCGAACCAATTGCTTTTGCAGGATTCAATCCTTTTGGACAAGTGTTAGTACAGTTCATGATTGTATGGCATCTAAAAAGCTTAAGTTCATCTGCAACTTTTTTTAATCTTTTCACTCTTTCTTCATCTCTGCTATCAATAATCCATCTATAAGCTTGTAATAAAACAGCTGGTCCTAAATATTTTTCGCCATTCCACCAATAGCTTGGGCAAGATGTTGAGCAGCATGCACACATAATGCATTCATAAAGCCCATCTAATTTTTCTCTGTCTTGTTTTGATTGATATATTTCTTTATCACCCGCCTCACTTTTTTTCTCAACCTGTAACCAAGGCTCAATGGATTGATATTGTTTATAAAGTTGATTTAGATTTGGAACTAAATCTTTAATCACTGGCATGTGGGGAAGTGGATAAACTTTTATTTCATTTTTAATATCCACTGCTGATTTTGTGCAAGCAAGTCCGTTAACACCATCAATATTCATAGCGCAAGAACCACAAACACCTTCTCTGCAAGATCTTCTAAACGTTAATGTAGTATCAATTTCGTTTTTAATTTTAATAAGAACATCGAGAACCATTGGTCCACACTCATCCATATTAACTTCGTAAGTATCTAGTCTTGGGTTCTGTTGTGTCTCAGGATCCC
>JBEAYY010000024.1:0-8545 GCA_041170365.1 Actinomycetota bacterium | reverse complement strand
ATTCACTTTTCATCGGTTAATTAGTAGTCTTACTTCCCGTGTCACTAAATATTGCAATCACGGGTTCAATTGCTACTGATCACTTGATGCGTTTTCCTGGAAAATTCACAGATTCATTAGTTGCAGACAAATTAGATCACGTTTCACTCTCATTTCTTGTTGATGATTTACAAATCAGAAGAGGTGGAGTTGGCGCAAACGTTGCATTCTCAATGGGAAAACTTGGACTTCGACCAATTTTAGTTGGAGCAGTTGGAAAAGATTTTGCTGATTACAGATCTTGGTTAGAAAGACATAATGTTGACTGCGAATCAATTCATTACAGTCACGATAAACACACTGCAAGATTTGTGTGCACCACAGATGAGGCAGCTAATCAAATTGCATCTTTTTATCCAGGAGCAATGAGTGAATCAAATTTAATCGAATTAGGACCTGTACTTAAAAGAGTTGGAAAAATAGATTTTGTATTTATTGGCCCAAGTGATCCAGAAGCAATGCTTAAACACACAGAGGAAGCAAAACAAAGAAAAATAGATTTCATAGCTGATCCATCTCAACAAATGGCCAGAATGGATGGCAAAGATATTGCTCAATTAATTGAAGGAGCAACTTATCTATTTATGAATGAATATGAATCAAGTTTGATTGAGAAAAAAGTTGGCTGGAACACTGATGAATTAATGAAAAGAGTTGGCACAGTCGTGACAACTTTAGGTGCAAAAGGAGCAAGAGTTCAAAGTAAAAATGAAGTTATTGCAACAGTTGCTTGTCCTCCAGAAACCGAAAGAATTGATCCAACAGGAGTAGGAGATTCATTTCGCGCTGGTTATTTAGCTGCATATTCTTGGGGATTAAAACCAGAACGTTGCGCACAAGTTGGCTCAATGCTTGCAACCTATGTAATTGAAACAGTTGGCACGCAAGAATATTTTTTTAAAAATGAAGAATTTGTTTCACGTTTTGAAAACTTTTATGGAAAAGAACCTGCAGCAGAAATTAAACCTTATTTAGTTAAATAATTAAATGCCAAAAGATATTGGGCCATCCCTTTGGAATTTTCCCAAATTAGAAGAAATGCCAAAAAATGATCTGGTCATTTTAGGTGCTGATTTAGAACCTGAAACATTAATTGATTCCTATAAGCATGCAATATTTCCCATGCATGTTGAAGTTGAGGGTAAAAATGAAATTGGGTGGTGGTCACCTTTAAAGAGAGGAGTTTTACCACTTGATCAAATAAAAATATCTCGATCATTAAAAAAATCTATGAAAAAATATCAGGTTAGCTTTGATCAAGAATTTGTTGAAGTAATGAAAGGTTGTGGTGATGACAAAAGACCAAAGGGTTGGATTAATAAGGAAATATTAAAAGCTTATAAAAATTTATTTGATTTAGGTTTTGCTCATAGTGTTGAAGTTTGGGATAGTCAACATAATCTGGTCGGAGGCCTTTATGGAGTTGAAGTAAATGGTTTATTTGCTGGTGAATCTATGTTTCATAGAAAAACAGATGCTTCAAAAACTGCCATGGTTTATCTGGTAGAGAAATTAAAGAATGCTGGGGGAGAAAGAATTTTTGATGTGCAATGGCAAACTCCACATTTAAAAAGTATGGGAGTTATAGAAATCTCAAGGTCTTCATATTTAAATCAATTAAAGAAAGTTTTAAAAACTAAACCTGCTTTTTAGATTTCATTTAAAGTTTGGGTTAAGGCAACAACAAAATCATAAATATCTTCTTTAGTGGAATTGAAAGACAATGAAACTCTTATATGAGCCTGATTTGGATATCCCATTTCACTTAATACGTGTGATGGCTTTATGGCATCTGGCGTGCAAGATGAGCCACTAGAAACTGCAAAACCTTTTTTACTCAAGTTTTGGGCAATAAATTCACCATCAACATTTTCAATTAAAAAACTAAGCACATGGGGAAGTCTTGCTACTGGATCTCCCAAAACAATTATGTTTTTGATTTTTTCTAAGGCTTCTCGTAAATCCTTTATTAAAATTGATAAAGATTTAGCAGTCTCGCCTCTTTTTTGATTTAAAGCTTCTAAACTTGCTCCGATTGCAACAGCTTGAGGAATAAATATATTGCTTGAAAATTTATGATTTTCTCTGCCATCATCTAAAAGAATTGATTTAAACTTAATATTCTTTTTCACAACTAAAACATCTAAACCAATTGGTGCACCCCAACTACTTGGTTTTAGTAATAAAACATCCCAATCATTTCCAACATTTACTAAACCAGCCGTCATTGAGGCATCAACAAAAAGTGGGATATTTAATTCTTGACATTTTTTATAAATGGGATGAATTGGTTGTTGAGTTCCAACTTCATGATTAGAAAATTGTAATATGGCAAGACTTGGTTTTATGGATTCTAATTTTTCAATGAATTCTTTTTCATTAATTCTTGCTTGATTGTTCACTGAAATTAGAGTTGAATCAAAACTTTTTAATCTCTCAATAATTGCTTTTTGTTCAACACTTGAAGAAATAATTTTCTTTGTTGTTGAGGCATTTAATAATCCAGAAATAATTAAATCAAGTCCTGCATTGCCACTTGGAATAAATGAAACTTCCTCTGATTCTACTTTTAATATTGCAGCAATAGATGCTCGTGCAGAATCTAGGAGCATGCGAGCAGATCTTGATTCGTGGTAGAGCTTTGTGGAATCAAAGTAGGCATAATCAGGAAGACTGGTTAGGGCTTTTTTTGCCGAAGGTTCAAGTGGGCCAGAAGTTAGTGAATCAAAATTACGCATATGTGCATTTGTGCTAGCCGACATGTGTTAAACGTTACTTGCCCTTCTTTTCCTCACAATGGCTTGAGTGCTCTAATGTTGCTATATATACAGTCAAAGTCACCATCAGGAGAGATTAGTTTGAGACGAAAGATTCTTTCGCTACTTTTGATCTCCTCATTCTTTGTTTTAACAGCTTGTTCCAAAGCAACCCAAGAAGAAGCCCTTCGAATTGGTTTTCCAGAACCTGCAACTAAAGAAGGCGTCACAATATTAAATCTGTGGCAGGGAACTTGGATCGTGGCAATTGGAGTGGCACTTTTAGTTTTAGGTTTACTTTTTTCAGCAATCATTCTTTATCGCAGAAGAAGTGAAAATGAAGTTCCAAAACAAACTCGTTACAACATTCCATTAGAAATTCTTTACACAATTGTTCCGCTAGTTATTGTTTTTGGTCTTTTTTATTTCACTGCAAGAGATCAAGGTCCACTAATTAAATTAACTGGGCAACAACAACACACAGTTAACGTTGTTGGTTTTAGATGGTCATGGACTTTTAATTACAAAGAAGCAGGTGTTTATGACATTGGCACTCCTGCAAATCCACCAATGCTTTATCTACCAGTAGATGAAAAAGTTAAATTTGAATTAACTTCTCCAGATGTTATTCACTCATTCTGGATTCCAGCATTTTTAATGAAAATGGATGTGGTGCCTGGAAGATTGAATGCCTTTGAATTAACTCCAACAAAAGTGGGTGAGTTCGCAGGTAAATGTGCAGAGCTTTGTGGAGTAGATCATTCCCGCATGCTATTTAATGTAAAAGTTGTAACTCGTGAGGAATTTAACCAACATATTGAAAAATTAAGAGCACTTGGCCAAGTAGGAGAGCTTTCTACTGGCAGAGTAGTGACTACAGCAAATCCAGATTGCTTAGGCAATCCTGATTTGCCAGGATGTAAGGAAGGCTAACTATGACACTTATTGAAGATCGCCCAACAGTTTCTTCACATCCACATCCTGAAAAAGAAAACACTCTTGGTCGAACCTTAGTTAAGTGGATGACCTCAACTGACCCAAAAATTATTGGAAATCTTTATTTAATAACTTCTTTTATTTTCTTTTTAATCGCCGGTTTAATGGCCATGATCATTAGAGCAGAATTAGCACAACCTGGTTTACAAATTATTTCAAACGAACAGTACAACCAAATGTTTACCATGCATGGAACTATCATGTTGTTTCTTTTTGCAACACCGTTGTTTGTTGGTTTTGCTAACGCTTTAACTCCATTACAAATTGGTGCACCAGATGTGGCTTTTCCAAGATTGAATTTGCTTGGCTATTACATGTTTTTATTCGGAGGATTGATTGTTGTTGCAGGATTTTTAACTCCAGATGGAGCGGCAAGTTTTGGATGGTTTGCTTATGCTCCACTTTCAAATGCAGTTAACTCTCCAACAGTTGGTGCAGATCTTTGGATTATGGGTCTGGCACTTGGTGGTTTAGGAACAATTCTTGGAGCAGTAAATTTCATCACCACAATTTTGACAATGAGAGCTCCAGGCATGGTGATGTTTAGATTGCCAATTTTTGTTTGGACTGTTTTATTAACCAGCGTTCTAGTTCTTATGGCTTTCCCAGTTTTAGCTGCAGCTTTAATTGTTTTAGAAGTTGACAGAACATTTAATTCACAAGTTTTTGAAGCCGCAAATGGTGGAGCAATCTTGTGGCAACATTTGTTTTGGTTCTTTGGTCATCCTGAGGTTTACATCATCGCCTTGCCGTTTTTTGGAATCATTAGCGAAGTAATTCCTGTATTTAGTAGAAAACCAATTTTTGGTTACAAAGGTTTAGTTTTTGCAACAATTGCAATTGCAGGCTTATCAGTAGCAGTTTGGGCACATCATATGTATGTAACCGGTGCTGTTTCCTTACCGTTTTTTGCTTTAACAACGATGCTTATTGCTGTTCCAACTGGAGTTAAATTCTTTAACTGGATTGGAACAATGTGGCGAGGGTCTTTGTCGTTTGAAACTCCGATGATGTTTGTAATTGGTTTCTTAATTACGTTTTTAATTGGTGGATTAACTGGAGTCATGCTTGCAATGCCTCCAATTGATTTTCACGTTTCAGATTCTTATTTTGTAGTGGCACATTTTCATTACACTGTATTTGGAACTGTAGTTTTTGCAATGTTTGCAGGGTTTTATTTCTGGTGGCCAAAATTAACTGGCAGAATGCTGGATGATTCATTAGGAAAAATTCATTTCTGGACTTTATTTATTGGATTCCAAGTCACTTTCTTAATTCAACATTGGTTAGGAATTAAGGGCATGCCAAGAAGATACGCCGATTATTTAGCAAGTGATGGTTTCACTTTTGGAAACGTTGTATCAAGCACTGGAGCTTTTTTACTTGGTGCTTCAACAATATTTTTCATGTACAACGTTTACAAAACTTGGAGATTTGCACCATTAGTAAAAGAAAATGATCCATGGGGTTGGGGTATGAGTTTGGAATGGGCCACAAGTTGTCCTCCACCAAGACATAACTTCACCTCGTTACCAAGAATTCGTTCAGAACGTCCTGCATTTGATGCCGCTCATCCTGAATTAGCTGAGGCAGATATTCCCACACGAGTTAACTTTTTAGATGACACCATTGGTGGTCCAAAACTTGGAAAGAGAAACTAAATGAAACCAGGTGGTTGGTTATTTTTTTGGGGAGCAGTTTTTTACTTTGTAGTAGGTGCAATTTATTTCTTTTTTACTAAAGAACCAGTTGGTACTACCGCTTTAGTTTTAACTGGTGGACTTGCCATATTAGTTTCATTTTTCTTGATTTTTACAGCTAATCGAATTGGTTATCAACCAGAAGATAATGAAACTGCAGAACAAAATGAAGCACCAGCAGATTATGGTTTCTATTCACCTCATTCTTGGTGGCCAATGATTGTGGCAGCATCAGCTGCATTTACATTTGTTGGATTTATTTTTGCTGCTTGGATATTTTTAATGGGACTTGGGTTTGTTCTATTTTCAGTTTCTGGCTGGTTATTTGAGTATTGGAAGTTCGAAAGAGTCGAGCCAATCAGACACTAATTGCTTCATATTTAGCATAATGAAGAGATGAAGCGAAAATCTAGAAAGAATCAAGTTACTCGAATTTCTCCTTTTGCTGATTTTTTCCAGAGAGAATCAACTAGCAGTCTTCTTATTCTTTTAGCTGCACTTCTTGGTCTCTTAATTGCCAATTCAAATTTAAGTGATGCATATTTTGGTGTTTTGAACACTGAAGTTTTTATAAAAATTGGATTATTTCAATTCAATATGGATATTCAACACTTAATAAATGATGCCCTGATGACAATATTTTTCTTTCTTGTTGGTTTAGAAATAAATAGAGAATTAAATACAGGCCATCTTGCTGGTTTTAAAAAAGCAGTGGTGCCATTACTTGCAGCACTTGGTGGAATGTTAGTTCCAGCTCTAATTTATTTAGTAGTCACTGATTTCAAAGATTTAAGAGGCTGGGCTGTTCCAGTTGCAACAGATATTGCATTAGCAGTTGGAGTTTTAAGTTATTTTGGAGCAAAGAAGTCAGGATTTTTAAGACCATTTCTATTAGGTCTTGCCGTCATTGATGACATTGGAGCAATCCTAATAATTGCACTGCTTTTTTCAAAAGGAATAACAATTCAATGGGCAGTAATTTCAATACTGATTGTTTTAATAGTTGTTTGGTTTAAGAAAATAAATATCAATACTACCTTTGTTTACATTATTTTAGGTGTATTTCTTTGGTATGGGCTATATGAAACAGGAATTCATCCAACGATTGCTGGAGTGATCTTAGGTCTTCTTGCACCAGTGTCTCCAATAATTGAAAAGAAATATATTGATATTGAAGAATTAAAAAATGTTTCAACAGTTGCAAATGCCATAAAGACTAAAAAAATTGCTAAGAATTCTGTTTCAGTTGTGGAATGGCTAGAACATGTAATACATCCTTGGAGTGCATTTTTAGTAGTGCCAATATTTGCTTTTGCAAATTCAGGAATAAAAATAGATTCAAAAACATTTGAATTGATATTTCAATCAAAAGTTGCTATAGGAATCATTCTTGGATTAGTTATCGGAAAACCTGTAGGAATTTTATTGTTAACTTACTTTACAAAGTTTTCTAAAATAGGCCAAATTCCAAAAGAAGTAAAATGGCATCAACTCTTAGGTGTTGGAAATGCCGCCGGAATTGGCTTTACTGTCGCCATATTTATTGCCAAGCTTGCTTTTAAGGATCAAGAGATTCAAGATTTGGCTATTTTGAGTGTTTTGGTTGCTTCAGTCATAAGTGCTTTGATCGCAGTTGTTGCCTTGAAAATTTCAGATAAAAACTCTTAAAAATTAAGATTTTTCTTAATTTCCTCACAAACCGAATGCGACTTTTTCAAAAAAAGTGCCCAAAACTCTTTCATTTGTTCACAATCATGGGGTAAAAAAGACCATTAGAACAAGCCTGGAACCAGGTTTGTCCCATTTGGGAGGGTAAGTGGCAAAGAAAACAGTTCAAGGTGCAACTTATAAAGACGTTGCTCTTGATTATTTTGATAAACGCGGTCTTCAAAGACATGCAGGTTTGTTAGCTCTTTGGGGATTAGGTGTAGCAGCAGTTGTATCTGGAGATTTTTCTGGATGGAACTTCGGTATTGATTCAGCCGGTTGGGGCGGATTATTTATCGCCACAGTTTTAGTAATCATCATGTACTACGGCATGTTGTTTAGTATCGGTGAAATGTCTGCAGCATTACCTCACACAGGTGGTGCATATTCATTCGCAAGATCTGCAATGGGTCCTTGGGGTGGTTTCGTAACTGGTTTTGCTGAAACTATCGAATACGTTGCAACAACTGCAGTAATTGTATTTTTCTCTGCAAGTTATGCAGATGGAATTATTAGCCAATTAACAGGAGCATCTTTACCTGTTTGGGTTTGGTGGATTATTCTTTATGCAATCTTCTTGGCACTAAATATTGCTGGTGCTGAAGTTTCATTCAAGTTTGCAATTGTTGTTGCTATTGCATCCCTTGCAGTACTTGCATTGTTTGCAATCATGGCGATTGCAAGCGGTAAATTCTCATTCAGTAATTTGCTAGACATTGCTCCAAGTGTGGAAGGTGGAACATCATTCCTACCTAAAGGATTCTGGGCAATCGTTGCAGCAATGCCATTTGCGATGTGGTTCTTCTTAGGAATTGAAGAATTACCATTAGCAGCTGAAGAAGCACATAATCCTGCAAAAGATATTCCAAAAGCAGGAATTTGGGGTCTTGGAACTCTAGTAGTGACTGCGATGTTGGTTTTGTTCTTGAATCCAGGTGTAACTGGTTCAAGTAAAATTGCTACATCTGGTGAACCACTACTTGATGGTTTCCGTGCAATCTTGCCTAATGCAAACGTTGCAGCACTTCTTGCAGCATTTGCTTTGATTGGTTTGTTTGCATCTTTGCAAGGAATTATGTTTGCTTACGGTAGAAACATTTATTCTTTATCTCGTGCAGGTTACTACCCACAATCATTGTCACTAACTGGAAAAAGAAAAACTCCATACGTGGCATTAATAGTTGGTGCAGTAATCGGTTACGCAGCACTTCTTTGGGCACAATATGGTGGTGCAACTGCTGGTGCAGTTGTATTAAACATTGCAGTATGGGGTGCAGTAATTGCATACATGTTGCAAATGATTTCCTATGTGCTTTTGAAGAAAAACATGTCACATCTAAAGCGTCC
>JBEAYY010000023.1:0-6890 GCA_041170365.1 Actinomycetota bacterium | reverse complement strand
CAGTTCAGCTTCTAGTTCTGTAACAGCGACTCCTATAACTACAGCAACCGCTCCAACAATTTCTTCTATAACTGCCGGTAACGCACAATTATCTGTAGCTTTTAGCGCTCCATCTTCAAATGGAGGATCGACAATTACCAATTATGAATACTCAACAGATGGAGGAACTTCTTGGACTACTCCAAGTCCTGCTTCAACAACTTCACCAATAACAATTACCGGACTAACCAACGGAACTTCTTACTCAGTAAAAATCCGGGCAGTAAATAGTGCTGGAAGCGGTACAGCATCTAGTGCAACTTCAGCGACTCCTACAAGTATTTCTTGGACTTTGTCACCTACTGCAGTAGCTTGCGGTTACACAACTATAGGAAATTCAAGTATGTTATCTGGTTACACTTCAGATGTAAGAGTAATAGTTTCTTCAAGTAATTCATCAGGTTTGTTAAGTATTACTTCATCTTCTGGGCTTTCAACAGTTACCGGTTATGACAATTCATCTAGTGTGACAACCGCTGGAGATTCCATTGCTTTTGAAGGTTCACAGACAAATGTGAACACAGCACTTGCCACGTTGAGATATCAAGGAACTTCTGTTCAAACAGACACTATTACTTTAGAAATTACTTCAACTGGATTTGCTGAAAGATATGATTCAAGTTCTGGAAGGTATCACTACTATAAGAGTATTTCTGGATCTAGAACCTGGCTTCAAGCAAAATCTCACTCTGAATCAAACCAGCAGACAATAAATGGTGTCTCTTACACAGGACATCTTGTAACAATTACCTCATCAGCCGAAAATACTTTTATCAGTCAATATGTTGCTTCTGATTCATGGATTGGTGCATCTGATGAATATTCACTTATCAATGCAGCAACTGGAGTAACGACTTATGCAAATCAAACTCTTGCTGAAGGAAATTGGTATTGGGTCGTGGGAGAAACCGGAGTTAGAGGTACACAATTTTCACAAGGAAATAGTTCTCCTGTTGCAGTTTCGTCCAGGTATAACAATTGGGCATCTGGTGAGCCAAATGATTGGCCTTCAGCGTTTTCTAATCCAGGTGAAGAAGATTATGGTCAGTATTACAACGCAAACCAAAGATGGAATGACTTAGGTAGTTCAAGTTATCAATCCGCATACATTTGGGAATACTCATCTGCAACAAGATTATTTTATCCAGATTCCACAACTAAAAGTATTTCTGTAAGTGCCACAACTCCTTGTGCAGGTGGTACACCAAGCGGAACAAAGGGTAATGGGCAAGTTTCATTGAGTTGGTCTGCTCCAACTTATGATGGTGGTTCATCAATTACTGATTACACGATTGAATATTCCTCAAACAGTGGAAGTAGTTGGAGTACATTTTCAAGATCTGCATCAACTTCGACTTCTGCAACGGTAACTGGTTTGACAAATGGAACATCATATATTTTCAGAGTTTCTCCAGTTAATAGTCAAGGAACAGGAGTTGTAAGTTCCAATTCTTCAAGTTTGACTCCATCAACAACAGCTGGAGCTCCAACCATTAGCTCCATATCAGAGTCAAATCAACAACTGAGTGTGGCATTTACAGCTCCAACTTCAACTGGTGGTGCAGCTATTTCTAATTATCAATATTCAACTAACAATGGTTCAAGTTGGACGACTAGAAGTCCGACTTCGACAAGTTCGCCTATTACTATTACTGGATTAACAAACGGAACAACTTACACAGTTTTAATAAGAGCTATAAATGCAAATGGAAATGGAACTAGCTCAAATGATGTTTCAGCAACTCCTGCAACAACTGCAGGGGCTGCAACTATAACCACAATTACTGCTGGTACTCAATCTTTATCAGTTGAATTTACTGCTCCAACCTCAAACGGTGGGACAACAATTACCAACTATAAATATTCAACAGATGGTGGTACAACTTTCACAGCATTTAGCCCAACACAAACTACTTCCCCTTTAACTGTTTCGGGATTAACCGGCGGAACAACTTATTCTGTTCAAATAAAAGCGGTCAATGCAGCAGGAGATGGAACAGCTTCTAATACTTTGACTGGAACCCCAAATTCACCAGCGACAGGTGGTGGTTCAACTCCGACTTCCTCTCCAACACCAACACCAACACCAACATTTAAACCATCAACTCAAACTACTCAAAAACCAAAACCAAATAACATCATTAATAATCCACTGATCATTACTAGACCTACGCCTTCACCAACACCTTTGCTCATACCTGGAACACCTAATATTCCTAGACCATTAATTCCTCAAATTACAGAATTTTTACAAAATTTTTTAAAACCAAGAGTAATTGACTTAAATTCATCTTCAACACCGCAACCACAAATTATTATTAATTCTCCTGCCCCTGTAACTTCAAACCTTCCAATACCAACTGCCCCCGCCAGCTCACCAAATGCTCTTCCAACACAACAGCCAGTAAATACTCCCGCACCTGGACAAACTTTCAATAATCAAAGAGCTCTTGAATTAGCTCCCGAAACACCTGACAAAAAAGTTGTAGAACTTCCTTCATTATTTCTTGTGAACGAAATACCTGAGCCATCAAAATTAGTAATTGTTGAAAACACTATTGCTCAAATTGTGACCCCAGGTGGAGGATTATTAAACGTTGAAGCAAAAGATGGCGAAACATCTATCCCAGTTGATAATCGTGGTCGCGTGCAAATGGTAAGAGAAAATAACGTGGAAACCGAAGGTAAAGGACTGGCTCCTAATACCGAATTTGCTGTCTATTTATTCTCTGATCCAATACTTTTAGGAATAGGAAAAACTAATGCTAAAGGTGAATTCTTTGCATCCTTCCCAGTTGAAAATCAATTACCAATTGGAGATCACACATTGCAAGTAAATGGTTTATTACCTGATGGAAAAACTGCATCAATCTCTATGCCGGTAACAGTTGTTGATTCAATAGAAACTGCTAAGAATCAAGCAATGCCAAAAACAATTTTTGTTAGTGAAAATCCTGTTGATAAAGCATTAAAGGCACTTTATTGGATGCTAATAGTTCTTGCGATAATGATTTTCCTAATAGCTGCAGCAAATAGAAAGCGTTTCTTTGCTCTATTCAGAAGAAGAGAAGACGAAGAAGAACCAAAGACAATTTAATTCAATCTATTCATTTAGAATAGTTAATATTAATTAACTAATAAATAATCCTTTTTTGTATTAATTTAACTTCACAATATTTTTGAGCAGATTTAAATAATTTAGCGTCAGTGGTATAAAGAGGTATTTGTAAACTCTCTGCTAAACAAACATAAGCTGCATCATAGGCAGAAATATTTCCAAGTTTTGCTGGAATTGAATTAATCAAAGTTCTACTTGAAACAGTATTTTTAGGAATCAAAGTTAAATCTTCAATCGAATCTTGATATAAAGAATTTGAAATTGTTTCTTTCCTGCGCAATCTTGTTAAACAAGAAATTGCTTCATTGATTATCAAATCTGGTGCATAAATAACACTACTTTTAAATTCATTTCGGTCTAAGGTTGAAGACATATTGCCAATTAGAAAATCAACCAACACTGAAGCATCAGCTACTATTTTCAATTAGGGCCTTTTACTTCTTTCATCTTTGATGATTTCAGAGATCTGTGCTGGGTCTATTGAAATGCCTTGACGATTAAGTATTTGTTCTAAGCGTTCTTCAATTTCTGAATTTTGCACTAAATCTTCCAGAGCTTTGATTGTTAATTGTTGGACTGAAAGCCCCTTTTTGTTTGCAATCTTTTTGATTTTTTCATGCAGTTTTGGGGAAACATTTCTGGTTAATAAATCACTCATGCTATCATTATGTTATCATTTAACGTGTTTGTCAATTAGTTTTCGTCTCATTTTTCTCAGGTTCTTTTAAGATTCTTATCCGATTCAGCCCAGATTCACCTCCTTTAATAAGTAACAGAACCTCCTCTAACCAAAAGAAAGGGAGAAACTATGTTGAGTAAGAAACGACTAACCTCAGCAGTTCTAGCAACTGTTTTAGTTTCAGGATTTGGTGCATCAGCCTCCCTAGCTGATACAACTTCTGCTGAAGCAAAAGCTGCTTATAGAACAGCAATTACTGCTTATAAAGCAGAGATTGCAACTTATAAATCAAGTAGAGAAAGCATTAAAGCTACTTTTGCAACTGCTAAAGCAGCTGCTGTTTCAACTAAGAATGCAGCACTAGCAAGTGCTACAACTGATGAACAAAGATTGGCAGCAAAAACTGCATTTAAAGAAGCAAAGGCAACTGCCAAAGCAACTAGAGATGCATCTTTAGCGGCCCTTGGGTCAAAGCCTGTTAAACCAGCAAGACCTAGTTAACAAAATAATTTATTTAACCCAAAGTCAATGGTCTTTGGGTTAAATAAATGAATCTTAGATTTTCAAATTAGTGTTATTTTATGAATAACTTTTTGTTCTATAGATTTTCTCCAATATCCGCCTGCTCCATAACTCCAAGCAAAAATATCAGCAAGCCATAAAAGTGGTTCCTGTTTTGAGGGCAGATGATAAATAGTTTTAGGTAGATGTGGAAACTTGTGTTTTACTTTTTTGTAGGTTTTTAGATCAAGAGCAGTTGTATTACTTCTATCTAGCATTATTCGCGATATTTGGTTTTTAGCAGCATATTCAAAACCTGCTCTTAAACATATTTGTCTTGATTGAGTTTTCCTGGTCTTAAAGGAAAGATCTTCTGCTATAACTACTTCAATGTCAAATGACATTACTTTTTTGATAATTTTAGCTCTTTTTCTACTATTAGCGTGATTCATATGAAGGCTCGAACCTAATTCTGAGCGAAATTTTATTAATTTTTTTCTTGTATCAGATATATTTCCGTCATTTAAATACACGAAACATAATAAATAATAATTTCTTATTGACTCATCCAAATAGATATTTATTGACATCATATCAATATAAACTTTTCACATACTTAAAATTAGTTATCCACAATTATTGACAACTGTTTTAGATTTGAGTATTTTATAAGTGCTAAACAACATGCTGTTTAGAAGTGAACCGGGCACCCACCGCAAGTAAGTGGGTAGACCCGGTTTCGCGTTTTATAAATAAAAAATTTGTCATCCAAAAGTATTAAATAATTTAGATATTTCTTCTTAATTCATCTAAAGTTAATAGTGCTAAACAACATGCTGTTTAGAAGTGAACCGGGCACCCACCGCAAGATAGCGGGTAGACCCGGTTTCGCGCTTCTTATAGAGATTTACAAAATCTGTCTTAGTTCAATTTTTCTATTACAACTTAAAGATGCTTCTAATGCTAAGTTTTGTGCTTCTGCTTGATCTTTTGCCTCTAGAATCCAAAAGCCTATATAGAATTCTTCTCTATCCAAGATTGATTCATTTTTAACAATGTTTCTATTTTCTCTATTATCGATAACTATTGAAGAATCAGGATTAGCTAGTCCTGCAGCATAAATAAAGTGATTATTTGCTTTTAATTTTTTATTAAATTCAGTTATATCTTGCATCTCTTTTTCTGTGGCTAAATCATATTTATCAAAGATAACTTGCAGTAAGAATTTCAAAGCATCACCTATTCTTGAAAATCTCCCCCACGACCACTGATTTTCTTTTTATTCATTTTTTTATCTTGATCAATAAACACCAAAGTAAAGGCAAACAAGACAATAACTAGTCCTAGAATTAAAAAGATTAGTTCCATGTCTTGTTTGCCCCTTTACTTTTTTAGTAAATCGCTACAGCCATTAAAGCAAATAGGCCAATAGCAAATACCACCATGACTACCTGGGTAAGTTGCAAATATCCAGTTGAACTGGCAATGATTTTGCCGGTATTTGATTTAGCTTTTGCTAGATCTTTTGCAATCATGCTTGCTTCTCTAATGATGGCTAATTGGCTAATTAAAGACAATATTCCTGTGGTGCCAACGGCAGCAAGAGCTACTAGACGCACCTCATCTGTGGTTGAAGCAAATTGATTTGTGGCAATTAAATACACAACTGCAGTAATGATGATTACTGACACTAATTGTGATTTTGCGATATTTTTTCTTTGGTTATTCCAGATATTGATAAGTGTTGCTTCATCCATTTGTTTAGGGGTTCCTTTTTTCAAGAAAAGATATGTAAATAGGTTTTACTTATCTTTAATCCATATTAGGTTGCTAGATCCTTTATTTCTTTAATCTTTCATGGAGAGTTTGCCCTAAATCTAGGCCTTTTTTCTCACAAAACAAAAGGCAAGTTGCAAGTTTTAGTATTGCCTCATACATTGAAAAGAGGAGCTATTTTTAAAGAAAAGAGATGATAAAAATGTCTAAAAAACTACTTACTTTAATTCCTATAACATCTGTTGGTTTAGTAGCTTGTGGAAATAATTCAATAGACCAAGCTTCTCAAGATTTATCAAATACTTTAAATAATATTCCTAGTGCAGCACCTAGTATTAATGTTTCCACAGGTAATGCTGAAGTTGATGGTTTAGTTGCGCAATTGAATGATTTACTTCAACAAGCCTGGAATTGGGGTATAACTTCTTTACAAGGACTAATTGACCAAATCCCAGTAATAAATCAATTATTTTGATTATACGAGTAAGGTAATCCTTACTTATGGACTTTCCATCTTTAAACAAGTCAAGAAGAAGTATTAGAGACTTTAAACCAGATCCAGTTTCTCAAAAACTCATCGATGAAATCTTGCAAGATGCTCTGTGGTCTCCTTCCTGGAGTAATACTCATCCTTATTACTTAAAAGTAGTAACGGGTGAAAAGTTAGAACTTATTAAGAATGATTACTTGAAACTATTTGATCAAGCTTGGCCATTAATGAATGGAAATTTATGGCAAAAGATAAAACTAGTTATTTTTAGAAAAGGCTTTCCTGAT
>JBEAYY010000022.1:0-2718 GCA_041170365.1 Actinomycetota bacterium | reverse complement strand
CAGGGCTTATTTGATACAAAAGTCCATCATTTGCACCATATATTTCTTTAATCATGGTTGGTTTGGCATAAATTCCACGAGCTGCAAATGTGGCGTAAGCATTTGCAACATCTAAAACGTGAGGAGATGCAGTTCCTAAAACTAAAGTTATGTCATCAACCATTCCTGCAGTTTCTGCTGGAATTCCTGCTCTTAAGGTGGCATCAAAAACTTTTTCTTTACCAATTTGAAATGCCACATCAACATAAACTGTGTTAACGCTATTTTCTGTTGCTTGCAACAAAGTAATATCGCCAAAAGATTTTTTGCTGTAATTATTTAAAGTGTAATCACCAAAAGTTCTTGGTGAATTTCCATTCCAGACTGTATCTAGTGCTATTCCTTGTTCAAAAGCTGCAGCTAAAGCAAACGGTTTAAAAGTAGAACCAGCTTGAGCAATTGCTTGTGTGGCATTATTTAATGGCTCTGTCACATAATCAGGCCCTCCATAAATTGCAACCACTTCACCCGTACCAGGTCTAACAGATGCAATTCCAATTCTTAATCCTTCAGTTTTAGTAGTTGGTGCTTCATTAGTTACTGCATCAACAATTGCAGTTTGAGCATTTTCTTCAAAAGTTGAAATAACTTTCAAACCTCTTAAATTTAAATCATCTTCTGTATAACCTTTTTCTAACATTTCTTGTCTTACTGAATAAAGTAAATAACCATTTGTTCCACCAAATTTATTTTGTGATGTGTAAGTTATTGATTCAGGAAAAGTAATTGATTCTTTTTGAGCTGCAGTTATTGCATCAATATCAACCATGCCGTTTAAAACGTAATTAAATCTATTTAGCCATCGATCTCTATTTTCTATTTTTTCTGTTGCAGATGGTGCTTGTAATAGTGCAGCTAAAGCTGCACCTTGTGGAATTGAAAGTTGTGCAGCATCTAAACCAAAATAAGTTCTAGCTGCTGCTTGGATTCCATATGCACCTCGACCAAAGTATGCAGTGTTTAAATAGTTTTCTAAAATTTCTTCTTTTGATTCAACTGATTCAAGTTTTATCGCCAAAACTAATTCTTTTGCTTTTCTTATTAGTGATTTTTCTTGAGTTAAAAATGCAAGTTTTGCATATTGCTGTGTAATAGTTGATCCACCAACTCTTGTGCCAGAAAAAATATTTGACAATAAAGCTCTAGTAAATCCTTGAATAGAAAAACCTCTATGGTTATAAAAATTTCTATCTTCTGCGGCTAAAACTGCTTGTTGAACATGTTGTGGAACTTCATTTAAATCCACATCTGTTCTATTAAATTCCCCAAATCGACCTATTTCTTTTTCACCATCTGCCCACATAACAATTGTGGTTTGAGCTCGGGCAACTTCTTTAGGAAGAGGAATTTGGGTAACTGAAACTGCAAAAGCTAACGCAGAACCTAAAACAACTGTGCCAATTAAACCTAAAGTGATAATTCCACTAAATAATTTCCATTTAACTTTTGAACTTTTTCTAGGCTTTCTTTGTGGAGGACGAGCAATATCTCTGCCACGTTTTACCACTTATTAATCCAACCAATCTGCCGGTTTTCGTAAAGGTCTTCTGGCTCTGCCATCGCCTAAAACGTAGGAACTATAAACATGATTCCAACTACAACCTTGACACACTTCCACCACAAAAACCTTTATTTGACCATGCTCTTTACTCATTCGTAATAATTCTTGAGGATTCTTAATACGTCCTGAAAATGGTCCAAGTTCTTTCCCAAAAACATATGAGATTTCAACTAAATCTACGATTTCACAAACTGGGCAGGTTCTATTGGTTTTTACTCCATGAAATCTTGCAGCCCTTTTTAAATATGTATCAGCATCACAAAGATCTGTTTTTAAAACTCTGCCACTTTTTAAATCTTCAACTGATGCTCTTCTTTGCAAAGAATAATTAATGACTTCGCGTGGAATCGAAGGATCTAAGATTTCTGTTTCAAAGACTGCAGTCATAGCCAATATTCTAATTCAACTACTTATTTTGTGCCCACCACTTAATTAATTCTTCTTTTGCCTTATCTGGACCTAAAATTCCTTGATCAAGTCTTAAATCAAGTAAGAATTGATATGCCTTACCAACAACTGGTCCAGGTTTTATATTTAAAACTTTCATTATTTCTTGTCCATCTAATTCTGGCCTCATACTCTTTAATTCTTCTTCTTTGGATAATTCAAGAATTCTTGCTTCTAAATCATCGTAGGCTTTTCTTAATTTTTCCGCCTTGTTTGCATTTCTCGTTGTGCAATCGGCTCTAGTTAATTTATGTAGTCTTACTAATTGGTCATTTGCATCTCTGACATATCTTCTAACTGCAGAGTCTGTCCATTTACCTTCACCATATCCATGAAAACGTAAATGTAATTCAATTAGTAAAACAACATTTTCAATTATTTCGTTTGAATACCTTAATTTTTGTAATCTTTTTTTTGCTAATCGAGCTCCGACGACTTCGTGGTGATGAAATGAAACTCTTCCTTCGCCTTCAAATTTTCTAGTTTTTGGTTTACCAATGTCGTGTAATAGGGCTGAAAGTCTTAAAACTAAATCTGGTTGGAATGTTGGTTGGTGATTTTTTTCTAGATCAATAACTTGATCTAACACAGTTAAACTGTGTTGATAAACATCTTTGTGGTGGTGATGTTCATCAATTTCAAGTTTTAATGCCGGTAATTCTGGTAAGAAA